>NZ_JBHVDM010000037.1:0-62767 GCF_042802775.1 Nocardia sp. NPDC057455
CGCTCGGCGTGCCCTGGGGGGGGGCGGTGGCGGGCGGGGGGGCCGGTCCCTCGGGGGGGGGCGGGCGCGTCGGGGGGGGGGTGGGCGGCTCGTCGAGCGGCTCGTCCGCGGCCTCGGTGAAGGCATCGGCCCACCCGCGCGGCTCAGCGTGATGTGCCTGCTCCTGGTCGGCCTGCTCGGCGTCGTCGAGGGAGACGACCGCGGTCTCGGCGGTGACCGGATCATCGAAGGGGCTGGCGAAGACCGGCGGCTCGGGATGGTCGGGCTCGAAGATCGGCGTCATGCTGCTACGCGGTTGCTGGTGGGCGAACACCGACCACATCCCGGCATTCGCGGAGCTATTGTTCCCCGATTCGGTGCCCGAGCTGGTCAGCTCCTGGATCCGGGTCGCGTCGGCGCGCAAAGCCGGGCGTTCGGTCGGCAGATCGCCGTCGAACAGCCGCTGCAGGCTCTGCCGCAACACGGTGAGCTCCGCCCGTAGGGCCGCGAGTTCGGACGCGTCGGCGCCCACTTCCTCGCGTACCCGCGCCTCCACGCCGAGTTCGTACTCGCGCCGCGCGGTGACCTCCCGCTCCAGCTGCAACTCGTAGACGGTCTGCAGATCGCGGACCTTCGCCTTGTCGATCGTCGCCTCTTTGCGGTACTTCGTCGCAGCCAGAGCGCCGATTGCCGCCGCCCACAGGGCCGCGACCAGACCTACCCGTACGAACTCCACGCTGTTACTGAAAATCAGGAAAACGCTGGCAACCAGGCCGAGCAAGATCAAGACACCGACGGATAATTTTCCCGCGTCGTCCCGCCGTCGACGGGAAGTGCTGCTACGGGAGGGTGAAACCATGCCAGCCAGGGTAGCCAATAGCTCGTGCCGAGCCCAGATTCCGTTTTGTGATTCGGCTCGGGAAACTAGCTAGGTAGTTGCCGCATCATCGGTGGGATCCTCCGGCGCCCGGCAGCAGTACTCCAGCCACAGGGCCGCAGCAACCAAAGCGACGCCTGCCAGCATCCCGACGATCGCACCGGGGCTGTCGGCGGCGGCCGCGCGCAGCGTGCCGCGCTGCGGGAGGACCCAGCACAAGAAACCGAGCCAGATGCCCGCGGCGATCGAACCCACCTGAGCCGACGCCTTGGCCAACGCGACGGCGCGGGCCGCGGTGATCGGATGCAACTGGTGGCGGCCGTCCCCGATCTCGTGGTCGTTGACCCGCGCCCGGATGACGAAAGCGAGCACCGCTTCGATGGCCGCCACCGGGTACAGCGAGGCACCCGCGAAGACCGAGATCGGCGGGAAGCTGTCATAGGCCACCCGGGTGGCGATCCACGCGACGAGCGCGGCGATCAGCACGTTCGCCACGACGTCGAGGATGCGAGTCGGCTTCAGTTTCACGACGCCTCGCCCGTCAGCGAGAACGCGGTGCGGCGCACCCCGGTGCGTTCGGCCGGATCGATCCGCGCCAGCAGATCCGCCACGGCGCGTGGTACGCCGTCGACCTCGAGGACCGCGTCCGGCGCCACATCGAGCCACGGCACCAGCACGAAAGCGCGCCGGTGCGCCTGCGGGTGCGGCAGCAGCAGATCCGGGTCGGCGCTGCGGCACGCGACCGCCTGCCCGTCGCGCAGTTCGGCGCACCACACCACGTCGACGTCGAGTGTGCGTGCGCCCCAGCGCACTTCGCGAACTCGTCCCGCGGCCTGCTCCAGCTCCTGGCCGCGGCGCAGCCAGTCCGCGCAGCCGAAAGCCGGATCCTCTACCAGCACAGCGGCGTTGAGATAGTCCTCTTGCGGGACACCACCCCAGGGCGCCGTGGAGTACACGGCCGAGACGGCCAGCACACGATGGCCGAACCCGTCCAGGACACTGCGCAGATGCGCGAGCCGGTCACCCAGATTCGATCCGATGGACAGCACAGCACGGGTCATCGGCGTGCCTCCGCGGCACACGGCACGGTGAGAATGGCCGCGCCGCAAGGTAGCTCGCTCATTCGGCGGGCTCCTCCCGGTGCCGGGAGGTGACCACCCGCACATCGGCGAACGTGTGCGGAATCGGCGCGGACGGCTTGTGCAACACCACCTCGACCCCCCTGATCCGTGGATCGGTCATCACGTCGTCGGCGATCTCCGACACCACCGTTTCGATGAGATCGCGCGGCTCACCCTGAACGATGCGGACCGCATGCTCGGCCAGCGCGCCGTAGTCCACGGTGGCGGCCAGATCGTCGGACGCCGCGGCCACCGCGAAATCCATCCAGACCGTCAGGTCGACCAAGAACTCCTGACCGTCGCGACGCTCGTGGTCGAACACACCGTGATGCCCGTAGGCGCGCAGACCGCGCAATTCGATGCGGTCGGCGCCGCGCCGGATCAGCGGATCACCCGGCGGCGCATCGTGTTCGGCGTGGACCGGGGATCGGCTCATCGTTGAGCTCCTTGCGCACTGGGTCGGGCGGTGTCGTGCTGTGCGGCGCGCTGCCGTGCGGCATTGCGCCACGCGTCGGTGACCGTGATGGCGTCCAGCGAAGCGCGCACGTCGTGCACGCGCACGCCCCACGCGCCGTGCAGTGCGGCCAGCGCCGAGATGGTCGCGGTGGCCGTCTCCCGGCCGCCCGGTGGACGCGGACCCGCCTCGTCGGCGAGCAGCGAACCGAGAAAACGCTTGCGCGACGCGCCGATCAGGACCGGCAGCCCGTGCGCGACCAATTCGGGCAGCGCGCCGAGCAGTGCCCAGTTGTGCGCGGAGTTCTTCGCGAAGCCGAGACCAGGATCGAGGATCAGCCCGGACAGGTCGACGCCCGCTGCGACGGCCAAGTCCACCTGAGCGGTCAGTTCGGCGAGCACCTCCGCGACCACGTCGTCGTAGTGGTCCGCCGGCCCGGTGTGCCGGTAGTCGGCGCCCGCCCGCCAGTGCATTAGAATCCACGGAACCCGCGCGGACGCGACCACCCGCACCATGTCGGCATCGGCGCGGCCGCCGGAGACGTCGTTGACCACCGACACCCCGGCTTCGATCGCCGCGGCGGCCACGGCGGCGCGCATGGTGTCCACGCTGGTCGGCACGCCGGCTGCGACCAGCCCGCGGATGACCGGTACCACCCGCGCGGCCTCGGTCGCCGCATCGATGCGGACCGCGCCCGGCCTGGTCGACTCGCCGCCTACATCGATGATGTCCGCGCCTGCGGCGTGCAGCCGCACACCGTGCGCGATGGCCAATTCGGGGTCGAGGTAGCGCCCGCCGTCGGAGAACGAATCGCTTGTGACGTTCACCACGCCCATCACGGCGCAGGAGCGCCCGGCGCGGGCGAACCCGCGCACCGGCGCGGTGGATCGCGCTTCCGTCCGCGCGGTGGCAGTGTCCTCGCTGGTCGCGCCGGTCGCCACGCGCCCAGCGCCGCTCGGTTCGGACACCGCGGGCCCGTTCACTTCCGGAGGATCAGATCGAGCGCCTCGGCGCGCGAGGCGGCATTGGACTGCAGCAGTCCGCGCACGGCGGAAGTGGTCGTACTCGCGCCCGGCTTGCGGATGCCGCGCATCGCCATGCACAGGTGCTCGGCCTCGATCACCACGATCGCGCCGCGCGGGTCCAGTTTGCGCATCACCGCGTCGGCGATCTGGCTGGTCAGCCGCTCCTGCACTTGCGGGCGCTTGGCGTACAGGTCGACCAGCCGGGCGAGTTTACTCAGACCGGTGACCCGGCCGTGCGGGCCCGGGATATAGCCGACGTGAGCGACGCCGTGGAAGGACACGAGGTGGTGCTCACAGGTGGAGTACATCGGAATGTCCCTGACCAGCACGAGTTCCTGGTGACCCTCGTCGAACGTCGTGTTGAGCACGGAATCCGGTTCCACGTAGAGCCCGGCGAACGTCTCCCGATAGGCGCGCGCGACCCGGGCGGGCGTCTCGAGCAGGCCGGGCCGATCCGGGTCCTCACCGACGGCGAGCAGCAATTCCCGCACCGCCGCTTCGGCCCGCGCCTGATCGAATGATCTGCCCGTTTCCAGTGCGACGGGGCCGGGCTCCGTCACGCCGATGTCGACACCGTTGTGTTCAGCACTGTCCGCTTCGGCGAGGGTATAACCACCGCCGTACTCGTTGGCCGACAATCGAGGACACCTCCAAACTTCCGGGGTGCCGGCAATTTCTCGGCACCCCCACGATGGACGAGCCTAATCGTCACCGCTCAGTGACGACCGTTCGGTCCATCCCAATCGCCGTTGTCGCCCTCACCGTTCGGATCGGTCCGGCGCGGCTCGTCATAGCCGCCGCGATCGCCGTACCCGTCCCGGTCGTAGCCGCCTTCGGGCGCACCCTGCGGACCCCACTGCTGGTAACCGTGCCGCGGCTGCTGCGGGTCGCCCCAGCCCGGCTGACCGGGCTGCGGCTCGTCTCGCGGCGGCCAGCCGGGGGCCGACCAGCCCGCCGGAGCGCCGTAGTCCGGCCGCGAACCGTGCGTACCCTGACGCGGATACGCCGGCGCAGGCGCCTGGGGCAGCGGGTAACCCGACGCGGACGGGCGGCCGTACTGCGGCGGAGCGCCATAACCGCTCTCGTGCGGGGGGTATCCGTTGGCCGGCTGCGGCTCGCGCTGCGCGGACGCGGCGACCGGCTCGGCCACCGGCTCCGGCGGCCACGACTCACCGCGCTCGGCGGCCAGCTCGCCCGGGGTCTTCACCGGCGGCTTGTCCGAGGGGACGCGGTCGCCGAAATCGTTGAACGCCGTGATCCGCGGGCGCTTGTGCACCGACGCGAGGATCTGCTCGAGATCCTTGCGATGCAGGGTCTCCCGCTCCAGCAGTGCGGTGGCCAGGTCGTCGAGCACGTCGCGGTACTCGTTCAGGATCGCCCACGCCTCGGTGTGCGCGGCCTCGATCAGGTTGCGCACCTCCACGTCGATCGCGCCCGCCACCTCGTGCGAGTACTCCGAAGCCATACCCATCGAGCGGCCGAGGAACGGATCGCCCTGCTCCTGGCCGTAACGGACGGCGCCGAGCCGGGCGCTCATGCCGTACTCGGTGACCATCGCGCGCGCGATCTTGGTGGCCTGGTCGATATCGGAGGACGCGCCGGTGGTCGGCTCGTGGAACACCAGTTCCTCGGCCGCGCGGCCGCCCATCGCCATGACCAGGCGGGCGATCATCTCCGAGCGGGTCATCAAGCCCTTGTCGTCCTCGGGCACCGTCATGGCGTGGCCGCCGGTGCGGCCGCGGGCCAGAATGGTGACCTTGTAGACCGGCTCGATGTCCGGCATCGCCCAGGCGGCCAGGGTGTGGCCGCCCTCGTGGTAGGCGGTGATCTTCTTCTCGTGCTCGCTGATGATCCGGCTCTTGCGGCGGGGGCCGCCGATCACGCGATCGACCGACTCCTCCAGCGATTCGCCGGTGATCACCGCGCCGTTCTCGCGCGCGGTGAGCAGGGCGGCCTCGTTGATCACGTTGGCCAGGTCGGCGCCGGACATGCCGACGGTGCGCTTGGCCAGGCCGTCCAGGTCGGCGTCCGGGGAGATCGGCTTGCCCTGCGAGTGCACCCGCAGGATCGCGCGGCGACCGGCGAGGTCGGGGTTGCCCACCGGGATCTGCCGATCGAACCGGCCGGGACGCAGCAGGGCCGGGTCGAGGATGTCGGGGCGGTTGGTCGCGGCGATCAGGATGATGCCGGTGCGGTCGCCGAACCCGTCCATCTCGACCAGCAGCTGGTTGAGGGTCTGCTCGCGTTCGTCGTGACCGCCGCCGAGGCCCGCGCCGCGCTGGCGGCCGACCGCGTCGATCTCGTCGACGAAGATGATGCAGGGGCTGTTCTGCTTGGCCTGCTCGAACAGGTCGCGCACCCGGGAGGCGCCGACACCGACGAACATCTCCACGAAATCCGAACCGGAAATGGTGAAGAACGGCACGCCGGCCTCGCCGGCGACGGCGCGGGCCAGCAGGGTCTTACCGGTGCCGGGCGGGCCGTAGAGCAGGACGCCCTTGGGGATCTTGGCGCCGAGGGCCTGGTAGCGAACAGGGTTCTGCAGGAAGTCCTTGATCTCGTAGAGTTCCTCGACCGCCTCGTCGGCTCCGGCCACGTCGGCGAACGTCGTCTTGGGCATGTCCTTGGACAGCTGCTTGGCCTTCGACTTGCCGAAGCCCATCATCCCGCCGCGCCCGCCGCCCTGCATGCGAGCCATCACGAAGATGAACAGGCCGAGCAGGATGACCATCGGCAGCACGAACAGCAGGATCTGGGTGAACCAGCTCTCCTGCTTGACCACGGTGTTGTAGGGCGCGCCGGAGTTCCTCACGGCCTCGAAGACCTGAGCGGAGGTCTCGCTGCCGCCCGGATACTTCGCGATGATCTTGTCTTGCCCGCCGGTGGCGTCGTTGCCGTCCTTCAGCTCGATGCGCAGCTGCTGCTCGCGATCATCGATCTGAATGTTCTGGACGTTGCTCTTGTTCTCGAGCTGGCTGAGGGCAACCGAGGTATCGACGCTCTTCCAGCCCCGCGTGTCGTTGCCGAAGTAGCTGAACGCATAGATCACGAGCAGAATGCCCGAGACTATGGCCAGGGTGCGAAACACTGTCTTGCGGTTCATAGAGCGTCGGCCGGGGCGGCCAGTCCTTTCCGGTGTCTCCGGTTCTTGCCTAGCGATGCGTCTGGCGCGTCCGGTTCCGCGGGGGTTCGGATGCGGACAAGCCACGTTACCGCGTACGGTCTACTCGATACATCGCGCAGTTCGGCTGCAGGGTGCAGTTAACGAGGTAAACGGCCGGGGATCGACAGTGGTTCCCGATGTCTCCGGTCCGGCTTCCTCCAAGTGGCAACAATCATGGCATGTTCGGCCTATCGTGAGCGACGACACAACATCGCGGCGCGAGCGACGGGCACGTAGGCGGTAGCTCGCACACCACGAAGGCCCCGGGAGCGCCGCAGACCAGACACGAGCGCAGGGGGTATGGACATAGTCGAGTTGAGGACACCCACAGCGATACTGCGTCACGGCCGCGGCAGGTTGATCGTTTTGCGCCCCGGGTCCGACGGCGAGCGTGTGCTCGATGTCCCGGTCTCCGATCTGCTGAAGGTCCGGCTGAATCGGCGCGCGGACGACTCGGTCGTCATCGAGATCTATCTGCGCTACCCGACGCCTGTGCTCACCGGCGTGCCCGCGGACCGTACCCCGCTGCCGGTCCTGATCGCCGAGCACGACGTTCCGGCGGCCACCGAGATCGTCGACCGGATCAACGCGCACATCATGGCCACCCAGCGCATCGACGTCGCGGCGCCGGATCTGTGCCCGCCCGCACCCACCTGGGGCCGCGGCGGTCCCACCCGCGCTGACGTGGAGCGGGCGACGCGCAGGATGTCCCCGCGCCGCGAGGCGAAGCAGGCGATAGCTGCTCTGCATCGTTACGTGACGCCGGAGGAGTACGTCTTGGAGACCGCGATCGCGGTCGCCCACCCGCCCGCGGGCAACGGCCCCGGTCTGCTCGCCGCGACCACGGCGCGGCTGCTGTTCATCTCCATCGGCGACGGCCGCTACGCGCACGAACTCCCGATTCCCGTGGTCGTGTGGGCCCGGGTCACCGACACCCCTACCGCGGGCCGCGGCGAGATCGGTCCCGGACGCGGCGCGACCGGCATAGAGGTGCACGACGGCAGCCGGACGCTGCATTTCTCGGGCGCCGACCGCGCCGACACCGAGCGGGTCACCTGCGCGGTGAACTTCGCGGTGCGCCGGGAATCCGCCGACGGCGCCGCGGGCTCGGCCGATCCCGGTGTGGCCCAGCTGTACTCGGAGTGGGAACTGCTGGTCGAGCGGCACTCGCTCGGCATGGTCGACGACGCCCAGTTCCAGCGCTACGGTCGCGGAATCCTGCGCTCACTCCCCGACGGGAACTGAGTTCAGCGCGATCCGCCGCCACGGGCTGGTCGGGCGCAGCCACAGTCGCAGCAACTCCTTGCGGCGGTCGACGCCGCCGTTCTTCAGCTCTGCCAGGTCCTCGCAGGCCTGCCAATAGGTCCAGCCGGTGAGATAGGCGTCGCCGAACTGGCGCCAGTTGCGGTACTTGCTCTGCGCCAGCGGCAGGGCGCGCGCCAGATAGCTCCAGGCCGCGTCGGCGTCGAGGTACCCCGCCGTGTAGGCCATCCTGGCCACCGCGACCACCCGGGCCAGATCCCAGGCGTGGATGTCGCTGGGCAGCGGCCGGGTCAGATGGTCGGTGAATCCGATCTTGATCGCCTGCGACCAGATGTCGTAGTCGCGGACCAGCGCCTCCGGGTTGTCCATCCCGCGGAACGCGCCGACCTGCCGCAGAAACGCCCGGTGCCGGTCGGCGCGCTCACCGAAACGATCGCGCTCGCTGGCGTTGATCGAAGCCGTCACCAGCGGGTGCACCAGCGCGTAGAGCGGGGCGTGCATGCCGTCGAGCAACTGCTCCATCGAAGCCTGCGCCTCGGTGCCGTCGGTGATGCCCCATGCTCCGGTGAGCGTATCGATGGCAAGCTCGCGCCGATCGCCCAGCGGATGCGCGCGTTCCGGGCCGAGCAGCAGCGCGTCGTGGAAGGCGTCCCAGCGCGCCGAGTAGAAGGCGCCGAGGGCCAACGCCCGCAGTTCGTCGTCGGATACCGCGGCACCGGACCAGTGGTCTTCTTCCCGCTCGTCCAGCTCCGCGTACGGAAAGGTCGTCAAGGTGGGTACACCGCGCGAAGACATGCCCCGATTGTTCCCCATCCCGTACGGCGGACGCGTGGTATTCGCGGATGGGCGCTGATGTCCCCGGTGCGCACCGATGGCGCGTCCGCCGGGCGAATGGATTCGGGCCTCGATGACTTCTTGCCCTGACGCATGTCGTGATCTGGGGCTAGTGTGCTCGCATGTGTAGAAACATCACCGTCCTGCGTGGTCTGGAACCTGCCGCAACCGAGCAGGAAATCTATGCCGCCGCACTGCAGTACGTGCGCAAGGTCGGTGGCGTGTCCGGCCTGAGCTCGACCACCAAATCGGCCGTCGACAAGGCCGTCGCGGCCATCGCGGAGGCGACCACCACCTTGCTCGCCGAGTTACCCGATCGCCGGGTGGCGCCGACCACCGAGCCACCGCTGCGCCGCATCGCGGCCCGCGAAGCGGTCGGGGGCGAGTAGCCGGCGGTTCAGGGCAGGGCGTCCGTGCCGTAGACGGCGACGCACACCAGCGCGATCTCCAGCGGCAAGCCACGCTCTTCGATCGGATGTCCCAGTAGCTGTTCGATCCGCTGCACGCGGTAGCGGACCGTGTTCTTGTGCACACCGAGTACTTTCGCGGTGGCCTCCGGGCTGCGTTGGCTGCGCAGATAGGCGTGCAGCGTCTCGCGCAGCCGCGCGGCGTGCGCGTCCCGGCCGGCCAGCGCGACCAGTTCCCGCTCGACCAGCCCGCGCATGGCCGCTTCGTCCGCGCCGGCCAGATAGGCGATCTCCACCGTCCGATACCCGGTGACCCGCAGGCCGCCCGCGGGCGCGCGCTCGGCGACCTGCCGCGCGGCGACCGCCTCCCGGTGGCTACGGCGGAAACCCGCGATTCCCCCGGCAGGCACGCCGAACGCCACCCGCACCGGCGCCGCGATCTGCGCCGCGGCCAGCCGTTCCACTTCGCCCGGCGCCGCGAGTTCGGCGCCGTGTTCCCCGTCGTCCGAACCCGCCCACGCCCACATCGCGCTGGCCCCGGACGGGACGGTGAGCACTCGCGCGCAGCCCAGGGCCGTGGCCAGCCGCGCCGCGACCCGGTCCAGCAGACCGGTCGCCTCCGCGTCCGCACCGGCGGGCTCGCCGGTCGGCTCGTCGGTCCACAGCACGAAGGCCAGATGCCGCTGGGAGAGGCGGTATCCGAGCCGCACCGACGCCTGCTCGACCTCCACGTCGTCACCGTCCAGCAAGGCCCGCACGGTCTCGGCGCGCCGGTTGAGCGCGGCGCGCAAGACCTGTTCGCGCTCCTCCATGTAGGTGTCGGTGAGCAACTCGACCGAGGTGCTGATCCATTTGGTGGCCCGCTCGAACAGCCGCAGCAGCACCACGCGCTCGAGTTCCGGCGTGGCCCGCCGCTGCTCGACGATTTCGGTCATGTAGTCCAGGACGGCTTCCATGCCCACGTGATAGACCCGCAGCAGCAACCGCAGTTCGAAGCCGCGCCGGGCCACGCTGCGCGCGAACGCGTGTGCCTCCTCCGGCAGCGAGAACTCGAAGGCGTCGCTGGCCAGGCGGCTGAGCACGATCCTGGCGTGCGCCCGGGTGCTGGCCGCGAGGTCGCGGCGCATATCGCGATCGGCGAGTTCGGGGATGCGCGCGATGATCACGTCGTCGAGCCGGGTGACGATCCGCTCGAGTGCCTCCGCGCGCGTCGTCTCGTAGACGTACTCGGCGAGCCAGTCGCGCACTTCGTCGGGAGCCGGGTTCGGCCGGACCGCACCGCCCCCCGACGGACCACCGGTCATCGCCCTCTCCTCCGGCTCGGCGAATATTTCGCCATCCTTTGTATCAAGAAAACAAAATCACCCATTTTCCTTGACAATCTGGGCCAAGAAACTCTGAACAGATTGTGTCACGATCATAGTTCAGTGGCCTGCCTCACAGCAGTCAGCAGACCGCGGTTCAACACAACGTCAGTGGGAGAACAGCAGTGACCAACACCGAACCAGCGCCCGCGACCGAGGCGCAGGCACGCGAGACGACCGCGAAGAAGGACGGCCCCGCCGTCATCGAGGTGCGCAATCCCGGCACAGGCGAGGTCGTCGGCACGGTGCCGGACGAGACCGCGGACGCGGTCGCGGCCAAGGTCCGCGAACTGCGGCTGTACCAGCCGGAGTGGGAGGCGATCGGCCCCGAAGGACGCAAGGTCTGGCTGCTGAAGTTTCAGGACTGGTTGATCGACAACACCGATCGGCTGGCCACCGTGCTGCAGTCGGAAACCGCCAAGCCTCGGGTGGACTCCCTGATCGACCCCGGCTTCGCGACCGATCTGATCGGCTACTACGCCCGCCGCGCGGCCAAGTTCCTGGCCGACGATCACCCGTCGCCGCACAGTCCGCTGGCCCGCGTCAAGCGGCTGACCACGGTCTACCGGCCCTATCCGGTGGTCGGCGTCATCACACCGTGGAATTTCCCGCTGGCCATGCCGGTGATGGACGTCTTCCCCGCGCTCGCCGCCGGCGCGGCCGTCATCCTCAAGCCCTCCGAGGTAACCCCGCTCTCGGCGCTCGAACTGGCCAGGGGCTGGGCCGAGATCGGCGCGCCGCCGGTCTTCGCGGTGGTCACGGGGGCCGGCGCGACCGGAGGGGCGGTGGTCTCCAACGCCGACTACATCCAGTTCACCGGCTCCACCGCGACCGGCCGCAAGATCGCCGCCGCGTGCGTGGAGCGGATGGTGCCCTACAGCCTGGAGCTCGGCGGCAAAGACCCGGCCATCGTGCTGGCCGACGCCGACCTGGATCGCGCCGCGCACGGCATCGCCTTCGGCGGCATGTTCAACTCCGGCCAGGTCTGCATTTCGGTGGAGCGGGTGTACGTCGAGGCGCCGGTGTACGACGAGTTCGTCGCCAAGCTCACCGCCAACGTCCAGGCGCTGCGCCAGGGCCTCGACGGACGCGATTCGAAATACGACGTGGGAGCGCTGGCCAACGAGAATCAGGCGGCGATCGTGCAACGTCACGTCGAGGAAGCCGTCGCGGCGGGCGCCAAGGTCCTCACCGGCGGCAAGCGGGCCGGCTTCGGCACCGCCTTCGAGCCGACCGTGCTGGTGGACGTCGATCACACCATGTCCTGCATCACCGAGGAGACCTTCGGGCCGACGCTGCCGGTGATGAAGGTGGCCGACGAGTCCGAGGCGATACGGCTGGCCAACGACTCCGTCTACGGCCTCTCGGCGTCGGTGTGGACCGGTGACAAGGAGCGGGGCGAGCGGATCGCCCGGCAGCTGAACGCCGGCGCGGTCAACATCAACGACGTCTTCGCCAACCTGTTCAGCTACGCCCTGCCGATGGGCGGCTGGGGCCTGTCCGGCGTCGGGGCAAGGTGGGGCGGGGCGAACGGCGTGCGCAAGTACTGCCGTCAGCAGGCGATCACCGCGCCGATCCTGCCGACCCAGCAGAAGGAATTGTTCTGGTACCCGTACTCGATGCCGAAGCTGCTGTTCGCACTCGGCGCGATGCGTGCGGCGGGCGCACGCGGGCTGCGCCGCCTCGACCTTCCGGCCCTGCTGAAGCTGAAGGGAGACGACAAGTGACCGAAGCGAAGCAGATCCGCGGCAAGGTCGTCGTCATCACCGGTGGAGCTCGGGGCATCGGGCTCGCCACCGCGACCGCGCTGCAGGCCCTCGGCGCGCAGATCGCGATCGGCGACATCGACGAGACCACGGTCAAGGAGTCGGGCACGGCGCGCGGTTTCGAGCTCTACGGCAAGCTCGACGTGACCGATCAGGATTCGTTCGACGGTTTTCTGGACGAGGTGGAGCGCACCCTCGGCCCGATCGATGTGCTGATCAACAACGCGGGCATCATGCCGACCGGCAGGCTGGTGGAGGAGCCGGAGCCGCTGACCCGGCGCATCCTGGACATCAACGTCTACGGCGTGATCCTGGGTTCGAAACTGGCGCTGCGCCGGATGCTGCCGCGCGGCAGCGGGCACATCATCAACATCGCCTCGCTGGCCGGCGAGGCACACATCCCCGGTCTGGCCACCTACAACGCCAGCAAGCACGCGGTGCTCGGATTCACCGACACGCTGCGGGAGGAGTACCGCGGCACGGGCGTGCGTTTCTCCTCGGTGCTGCCCACGCTGACCAACACCGAACTGGGCTCCGGAGTCACCGCGCCCAAGCTGATGCGTGCCGCCGAACCGGAGGAAATCGCCGACGCCGTCGCGAAGCTGATCGTCGCGCCGAAGTCGAAGGTCAGGGTGACCGCGGTGGCCGGGTTCATCTCCCAGTTCGTCGGGCTGCTGCCAGAGGCGCTCGGGGACGGCATCGGCCGGGCGCTCGGGTCCGGCCGCGCCTTCCTCGCCGATGTCGACGCTGACAAGCGCAAGGCGTACGAGGAGCGCGCCCGCGGCGTGTGAACACTTGCGGAGCCGAGGCGCCGCGGCCGGGGTTCGTCTCGGTCGCGGCGCCTCGCCGTGTTCGGGGACCCACAGTGGCCGCCATGCCGAAGAGTCATGTGAGGAATATCACCCGAGGTCTCGATTACATCGACCATCCGCTCTGCGGCAAATTCTCAGCCGGTAGTCGGCGACCGGAAAGGTGTCCACAATCCGCCACAAAGCTTCCCCGAGTGACCCCATCTCTGCTGGTCAACTGCCCAACTGAGGTAGCTCTGCGGTAGATGCTGCGCGCATGCCGAGAATTCGCCAACCGATTGATGCGCAGCACCATCACAGGCAATATGCTGTCTCTAACAAACCTGCCGACTGTTTCGGCACCCGTATCCGAACTTTTCGGCCTGATAAGGCTGGAAATTCCGGACTGATTCTGATAGCAAGGGGCTATGGACCCGCACTTGCGCGACCTGCGGTATTTCGTCGCCGTCGCTGAGGAACTGCATTTCACCAACGCCGCTCAGCGGCTGCACATCGCTCAACCCACCCTGTCGCGTCAGATCCGTCAGCTGGAACGTCAGCTCGACGTGGTCCTGTTCGACCGCAACCAGCGCAGTGTCGCGCTGACCGTCGCGGGCAAGGAGCTGCTCGAAGGCGCCCGCAAGATCCTGGAGCTGTGGGAGGTCACCAACGTCTCGCTGCAGGAGGCGGGCGAGGTTCTCCGTGTCGGCATCCAATCCGCGCTCGGTCGCGGCCTGCTCAGCGATCTGGAGAGCGCGAGCGGACATCGCCTCGCACTGCACGCCGCTTCGTGGACCGATCCCTCCAGCGGGCTGGCGGGGCGCCAGGCAGATCTCGCGCTGGTCTGGCTTCCGCTGCCGGATCAGAGCCGCTACCGCTGGCAGGTGCTGCGCACCGAACCGCGCTGGGTGCTGCTTCCGGAGAACCACCCGCTGGCCGTATCGGAGACCATCGAGTTCGCCGATCTGCTCGACGAGCCGTTCGTCGCGCTGCCCACCGAAGCCGGTGCGGTGCGGGATTTCTGGCTCGGCAACGACGGACGCGGCGGCCGACCGCCGAAAATCGGCGCCGAGGCCGCGACCGCCGAGGACAAGCTGGAAGCCGTGAGCCTCGGCCTCGGCGTGTGCCTGCTCGCCGAGAACAACGTGCCGATGTACCGCTGGCCGGGGCTGACCGCGCGTCCTCTGTCCGGGCTCGCCCCGTGCGAGCTCGCCGTAGCGTGGCGGGCCGACGACAACCGGCCGACCATCCTCGAGTTCGCCGGCCGGGCCGTCGACGGCGGGTTCGCCGCCCAGCAATCACCGGTCAGCGTCTGAACCTGCCCGGCGTGGGTTCGGGAACGGTGCGCTCCCACGGGTAGCGGGTCTCCAGCTGCGCGGCCAGCCGTAGCAGGGTGGATTCGCTGCCGGGTGGCCCTGCGAGCTGGGCGGCCACCGGGGTGCCCGACCGGGAGTGCATGCCCATAGGGACGGACGCGGCGGGCCAGCCGACCAGATTCCACAGCGGAGTGAAGGGGGCGAACCGTGCGCCGGCGAGCAGAGTGGCAGGCCGATTGCGGAGGTGCCAGGCCCGCACCGGTGGCGGCGGGGCGGCGAGCGTGGGAGTGATCACCACGTCGTAACGCTCGAAGAACTCCAGTAGTCGCGCCTCGACCCGATCGATCTGGGCGGGCCGCGCGAGCCGAAACCGATGCACCGTTCGGCCCAGGGCCAGTCGACGTCGGGCGCTACGGGACAGCCGGCCGGGCTCGGGTAGCGCGGGAGCATCGCGTGCACCGAGGGCCAGCCATCGTAGGGATGCCGCGAACAGCGCGTTTCCGTACGGTAGCGCGGTCGGTTCGACCAGATGGCCCGCCGCCGCGGCCACCGAAGCCGCTCTGCGGGCCGCGGCCGTCCAGTGCCGGTCGACGCGCGTCAGGCGAGAAGGTGGATCCACGGCCAGTCCGATCCGTAGTCGGGCGGGTGGATCCACCTCGGCTAGGTCCGGCCGCGCCGCCAGCACCGACAGCGCCAGCGCGGCGTCGTCCACGCTGGTCGCGAGGACACCGCTCTCGACCAGTCCGGACCAGGCGCCCGCACCGGGAACCGTGTACTGCCCCGGCTTGATCCCGAAGACGCCGCAGCAGGCGGCGGCGACCCGCACCGCGCCCAAGCCGTCGCAGCCGTGCGCCACCGGGACCAGCCCGGCCGCGACGGCCGCGCCGGCCGCGCTTCCCGCGTTGCGTGCGGGGTTCCACGGATTGCGAACTACAGGTTCCGTGCCCGCACTCGTCATCCATGGGCTCAGCTCGGGCGACGTGACGAGGCCGACGACCACCGCGCCCGCGGCGCGCAGCCTGGCCACCACCGGGTGATCCTCGGCGGCTGCTGGGCCCCACGGCACCGGCTCGCCCGCGATCGGGACGCCGTGTTCGACCGCGACCGGGACCCCGGCCAGGGGTAGCAGGTCGAGGTCGTCGCGTTCCATCAGGCCGACCGACTCGGCCATCGCTTGTTCGGCCCGCAGGACGCTGAACGCGTTGCGTCCGCGGTCCGCCGCCGAGATCCGCGTCCCGGCATCCGCGGCCACCTGGCCGGGGTGCAGCAGGCCGTCGCGCACGCAGGCCGCGATCGTCGCGGCCGGGCCGCGTTCGAGACCGGACTCGGCGCTCTCCGGCCGCGCGTCGGCAGCGGCCCCGAGCGGCCGCACAAGGACCGGTTCGCTGGTCTTCGCATTCGGAATGGTTGTTCGCGGCACCGCGCGTCCCGCCGATATCGAGCCGTCCGCCACGATTGCGGCCTCGTCAGACATGTGCTGGTCATCCCCCGTCGCGTCGTTGTCGAAATCGGGTGATCCACTGTCGTGCCGCAAGTTATCATTTCGAATACGGCACGGGGGATGATGGTGTGGGGTGTGGCGGAAAATTCCGGCCATCCGACAACGACCGATGCGGATTCCGCGGCGTCCGCCGAGCCACTAGGTCCGAGCATGAGTGCGAACTCTGGAAGAAGATCCGATCCCGACACAGGTGTTTCCACCCGTCCGAGGGGTGGCGACCTCTCGCATGCCGAATCCGACGCGGTTGCGGCGTTCTCGGCGGCGTGGAAATCCACCCGGCGCCCACCGCCGATCGCCGAATACCTGCCCGACGCCACCACGTTGCGCCGCGAGGCATTGCTAGAGCTGATCCGCGTCGACTTGCGCCATCGCTGGTTGCGTGGCCCGGGGGCGGCCACGAGCCCCACACCGGAACCGGGCACGCGGCTGCGCTTGACCGATTACTGCGCCGAATTCCCCGAACTCGCGTCCGGCGATATTCCGGCCGGTCTGGTGTACGAGGAGTTCGTCATCCGCCGGCAGAGCGGCGAGCGGGTGGATCCGCGCGAATGCCTGCGCGAATATCCGCGGCAGGCGGAGCAACTGCGCGAGTTGTTGAACGCCGACGAGATCGATCAGAGCACCCGCCGCGCGACCCCGGAGGATTCCCCCCGGACCGTCCTGGCACGTCCCGATTCCGTTCTCGCCGCCACCGCATTGAACCGAACCGCGGAGTCCGATCGTGATTCCGAGGTGACCAGAACGACCGCCGCCGATCTGACGGGCACGGCCGCCGCGCCCACTGCGATCGGGACCGGGCCGGGTCGCGCCGACCCGCTCGACCGCATCGAGATCGGTCAGCGCATCGATGACTTCGATCTGCTGACCGGTCTGGGCAGTGGTGCGTTCGCCCGGGTCTTCCTGGCACGGCAGCGCTCGCTGCAACGGCTGGTCGCGGTCAAGATCTCCTTGGACCACGGCACCGAGCCGCAGACGCTGGCCCAGCTCGACCACGACTACATCGTGCGGGTCTTCGATCAGCGGCTGCTCGACGACGCCGAAGGCGCAGCACGCCGGCTGCGGCTGCTCTACATGCAGTTCCTCCCCGGTGGCACGCTGCTGGGCGTACTGCGCTGGGTGCGCGCCACCCCGCCCGCCGAGCGCAGCGGCCGGCTCCTGCTGGACGCCGTGGACGCGGCCATGGAGGAGAAGGGCGAGATCCGGCCGACCGACTCCAGTGTGCGCGCCGAGATCGCGAAGCTGAGCTGGCCGGAGACGGTGGCCTGGCTGGGCCGCAGGCTGGCCGAGGCGCTGGATTACGCCTCCTCGCACGGCGTGCTGCACCGCGATGTGAAACCGGCCAACGTCCTGCTCACCGCCGAGGGCGTGCCGAAGCTGGCCGACTTCAACATCAGCTTCAGCCGCAACGTGGAGGGCACCAGCCCGGTGGCCTATTTCGGCGGCTCACTGGCCTACATGTCACCGGAACAGCTGGAGGCCTGCCACCCCAGCTTCGGCCGCAGCGCCGCAGACCTGGACACCCGCGCCGACATCTATTCGCTGGGCGTGGTGCTGTGGGAGTTGCTCACCGGCGCGAAACCCTTCGACGACCGGACGGCGGGCGCGGGCAACCAAGGCGACGACACCACACTCGAGGCCATGCTGGAGCGGCGCAGCGCCGGCCTGAACGAGGCCGCGCTGGAGCGAGTACCGGCCGACTGCCCCGCCGCCTTGTGCCGCGTACTGCGGACCTGCCTCGCCCCGGATCGGGCCGACCGCTGGTCCAGCGGCACCATCCTGGCCAGGCAGCTGGAGATGTGCCTGGACGCGCGCGCACGCGAGCTGGTCGACCCGGCACAGAACAGCTGGCGGCGGCGGCTGCGCCCGCACATCGTCCCGGTGGCGCTGGCGGCGATGGCGCTGCCGAACGTGCTCGCCTCGCTGTACAACATCCAACACAACCAACACCTGATCATCAGCCGGATGACCGAGGACGCCCAGCAGACCTTCCTCATCATCACCGGCGTGGTGAACGCCATCTTCTTCCCGACCGGCATCGGCCTGGTGCTGTACATGGCGAGATACGTGCTGACGGTGCCGCGTGGCCTGCGCAAAGGGCGCCGATACGATCCGGGGACTTTGCGGCGTGCCAGACGCGACGCGCTGCTGATGGGCGACCGGGCCGTGGCCGTGGCCTTTTCGCTGTGGGTGCTGGCCGGACCGGTCTTCCTGATCGCGCTGCAGGTGTCGACCGGGGAGATATCGGCGCGCTCTGTGGTGCACTTCTTCTCCTCGTTGGTGGTGTGCGGTGCGATGGCGGTCGCGTATCCCTTCTTCCTGCTGACCTTCTACATGGTGCGGTGCGTCTATCCGCTGTTCCTGCGGCACGGTGACATCAGCCCCGAGGACGCGGTCTGGCTGCGCGGCCTGGACCGGCGCTGCAACGGGTACCTCGCGGTGGCCGCCTCGGTACCGCTGCTCGCGGTCGCCGGAGTGACCTTCCTGCCCCCGTCCGATATCCCGTCGGTCATCTTCGCGGTCCGGTTGCTGTGCGTGGGCGGCATAATCGCGTTCGTGGGGACCTACCTGATCTTCCGTGCGCTGGAAGCGGATCTGCGGGCGCTGGAGCGGGTGGTCGATCCCGAAGCCGCCGAAACGGAGCCCGCCGAGGGCAGGCCCGCCCGAGCGACCACGACCGCCGCGGAGACCACCACGTGAGCTTGCCCCGCACCCATGCCGTCGCCCGGTTCTCCGCCGACTGGCAGCGCAGTCTTCATGACGACCGGTTGCCACCGCAGATCCGCGACTATGTGCCGGACGGCACGCAGGTTCGGTTGGCGGTGCTCATCGACCTGATCCGGGTGGATCTGCGGCGACGCTGGGAACACCAAGGGCTCGGCAAACGCATCGCGGAGTACCGCGAGGAGTTCGCCGAACTGGCGGACAGCCCCGAACTGGTCGATCTGATGTGCGACGAATTCTTGGCGCGCCGCGAACGCGGGCCGCTGCCGTTGGAGGACTTCCTCGCCGAATACCCGGACCTCGCCGGCGCGGTCCGCGAACGCCTCGCCGATTTCGCCGCCGACGACGCCGGTATCGACGCCGAGTCGAGCGAAGCCGTCGCCGCGCTGGCCGACCTCGCGCCCGGGCTGCGGATCGACGACTTCGACCTGATCACCGACTTGGGCGCCGGGCTGCTCGGCCGCGTCTTCCTGGCCAGGCAGCGTTCCATGCAGCGGCTGGTCGCCGTCCGGTTCTCGGCGGGCCGGGCGGGCGCACCACGCACGATGGCCCAGCTCGACCACGCCCACATCGTGCGCGTCTTCGACCAACGGGTGCTCAGCGCCGACGCCGCACGCACCCTGACGGTCGCCGGTCCGCCCGCGAACGGCGGCCACGCCGTCGCAGGCACGTCCGACGCGGAGGCGACCATCGCCGCGCCACGGCCCGCCCGCGACGCGACGCTCACCGATTCGTCCGACCTCGAAGCCACCGTCGCGGCGCCGCCGGGCCGCCTCAATGACGACGCGACCATCGCCCGGCCCAGCGCTCGCCAGCCCCGACGAACCGGCGCAACTCCCAGCCGACGACCCACGGACGACCCGACAATCGCCCAGCCCGGCACTCCCCACACCCGACGAACCGACGCGACCCCCAGCCGACGACCCACGGACGACCCGACAGTCGGTGCATGCGCCGCGCGAGAAGACAGTGACGACACCGTCGTCTCCGGTACTCGCCGCGGCGGTGCCCCGATCTCCGAGCACGATGCCGGCCGATCCCGCCGATCGGGCGAGGGCACAGCGGTTCTCGCAGCACCGGACGCGACGGCGGTCGACCGGACGATCGATCCGGACGCGACCATCGCGAGCCCCGCCGACCACGGCGGCTCCGCGCCCGGCCGACCGCCGCTCGTACCGGATTCTCCAGCGACCGTCCCCCCGCGCCTGGTCTACATGCAGTACCTCCCCGGCGGCACGGCGGTCGGGCTCCTCGAGCAACGCCGTCGCGGCCCGGTGACCGACGGCGGCGCGCTGCTGCTGCGGGCGCTGGACACCGCCATGGAGGCCAAGGGCGAGATCCGGCCGTCGGATTCCAGCGTTCGCGCCGAAATCGCACGATTGACCTGGCCGGAGACCGTGGCATGGGTGGGCAGGCGGTTGGCCGATGCCCTGGACTACGCCGAGCACCACGGCGTCCTGCACCACGACATCAAACCGGCCAACGTGCTGTTCACCGCGGAGGGCATCCCGAAGCTGGCCGACTTCGCCCTCGGCGAGGGGGCCCGCGCTTCGGCGCCGCACGGTCCCGGCGCGACCGGTGCCCTGGCCTACCGCTCCCCGGAGCAGCTGGCCTGCTACCTCGATCCCGGCGCGCCCGCTCCCGGCAACGGCAGCGACGTGTACTCCCTCGGCGTGCTGCTGTGGGAGATGCTCACGGGCGCGCTCCCGTTCGACGATCCGCCGTTCACCGATGGCCCCGCCACCGAAACGTACGCGGCGATGCTCGCGGTGCGCCGCCGCGGCGTCTCGCCGGAGGCGCTCACACGCCTGCCGGAAGAAACCCCCGCCGCGCTGCGCCGCGTACTGCTGGACTGTTTGCACGCCGATCCGGAACATCGCTGGCGCGGGGGCGCGGAACTCGCGGGCCAACTCGACCTGTGCCTCGACGCGCGCGCTCGCGACCTGGTCGATCCCCCGCCCGACAGCCTCGCCTACCGAGCCCGCGGGTGGCTGCTCCCGGTCGCGGCGCTGTGCGTCGGCGTGCCGAACGTGCTGGCCAGCTTCTACAACATCCAGCTGAACCAGAGCCTGATCATCGACCGGATGTCGGCCGCCGACCAGGAGAAGTTCGCGGCGGTCGGATTGATCAACAATCTGGTCGCGTTCCCGGTCGCCGCACTGCTGTTGCTGTTCATGACCCGGCGGCCGCTCACCATCGCGTACCGCCTCGGCCGCGGTTCCGGGTACTCCGCGCGCACGCTCGCGAAAGCGCGCCGCGACACCTTGCTGATGGGCGACTGGGCGGTGTGGATACCCTTCGGCTTCTGGCTGGTCGCCGGGATCATCTGGCCGCTGGGGCTGGCCTCTTCCGGCGTCGCCCTTCCGCGCGGTACCTTCCTGCATTTCTTCGCGGCGCAGGTGGTGTGCGCGGCGATCGCATTGGCCTATCCGTTCTTTCCGATCATGGTCTACGCGGTGCGCTCGATCTATCCACAACTTCTGGTGCGCGGCGGTATCGGCCGCGACGACGAACGCCAACTGCGCGCGCTGGCCAGGCGCGGCAATCTCTATCTCGGTGTGGCGGCGTCGGTTCCACTGCTGGGCGTGGCGAGCGCGACCTTCGTCGAGGCCACCGACCTGGAGCTGGTGATCGTTCCGGTCCGCGTGCTGAGCGTGGGTGGCATCCTGGCATTCGTGCTGACCTATCGACTGTTCCGGCTCCTCGAAGCGGATCTGCTCGCGCTGGCCAGGGCGATCCCCCAGCGTCAGCGATGACCACACCGCGCCCGCTGGGGCAGCTGGTGAACCTGTCGCACGTGCACGATCCGGTCACCACCCCGCTGTACCCGGGCGATCCGGAATTCCGCGCCGACGTCGTGGCCACGATCGCGAACGACGGCTATTACCTGCGCTACATCCAGCAGGGCGAACACACCGGAACCCATTGGGGCGCACCGATTCATTTTCGTGCCGACGGGCTGGCCGCGCACGAACTGGAGCTGGACGATCTGCTGCTGCCCGCGGTGCGGATCGACGTCCGGCAGCGCTGCGCGAACGATCGCGACTACGCGATCACGGTCGACGATCTGACGCGATGGGAGGCGCAGCACGGCCGGATTCCGGACGACGCGGCCATAATCGCCTGGACCGGCTGGGACGCCAAGTGGGGTACGCCGGAGTTCATCGGCACGGGTGAATCGGCCGGTCGGCAACCGGGTTTCGCGGTGGAGACGGTGGAATGGCTGCTGCGCGGCGGCAGGCTCGGCCGCCGTGGCGCGCTCGGCATCGATACGTTCGGCCCCGACGTGGGCGCCGACGAGTCCTACGCGGTGTCCAAGCTGCTCTACGGCGAGCACCGGATCAGCTTGGAATGCTTGGCGAACCTGGCCGCGCTGCCCGCGACCGGGGCGTGGGTGCTGGTCGGCGGACCGCTCTACCGCGGCGGTTCCGGTTCCCCTGCAACGATCTTCGGCATCCTCACCGGCTGAGTCTCAGCCGCCGTAGACCTTCGGATCCAGGGTGCCGATGTAGGGCAGGTCGCGGTAGCGCTCCGCGTAGTCGAGGCCGTAGCCCACCACGAACTCGTTCGGGATGTCGAAGCCGACGTGCGCGACTTCCACGGGCGTGCGTAGCGCGTCGGGCTTGCGTAGCAGAGTGACCACCTCCAGCGACGCCGGATTGCGGGTGGACAGGTTGCGCTTGAGCCAGGACAGCGTGAGCCCGGAGTCGATGATGTCCTCGACGATCAGGACGTTGCGACCCGCGATGTCCTTGTCCAGGTCCTTCATGATGCGCACCACGCCGGAGGACGAGGTCGACGATCCGTAGGACGAGACGGCCATGAACTCCATCTGGGTCGGGATCGGCAGGGCCTTGGCCAGGTCGGTCATGAAGAAGATGGCGCCCTTGAGCACCCCCACCAGCAGCAGATCGCCCTCTGCAGCGTCGGGCGGATACCGCTTGGCGATGAGTTCGGCCAGCTCCTGGGTCTTGGCGGCGATCTGTTCCTCGGTGATCAGCACCGACGCGATGTCGTCCCCGTACACGTCAGCCGGATTCCCTTCCGTGGTGGTGAGCCCGTTGGGCCGGTTGGGTCTGCTTCATCGGTCCGATGCCATCCTCGCCCAGCCGCAGTGTCAGCCTGCCACGTTCGCGCCCGGCGACCAACCTGCTATCCGGACGTCCTCCACCGACCGCCACGCCGCCCTGCCCGCGCCAAGCCGTAACCAGTTCGTCGACTGCCTGTAAATGCTTAGTGGTCAGGGCTTTCGCTCCATTGTCGAGCAGCCATGCCCGAATTGCCCGTTTGCGAAGGGCGGCGGGCGCAGTGGCGAGGGTCTCGATCACCAGCGCCTGCCCATCACTCGCGGTATGCCGCAGCTCGGCGGCGAGCGCGTCCAGGACGGCGCCGTCCTCCTGCAACTGCTCGGCCGTGCGCGCCAACGCCGGAGCCACCCCGCCGCCGAGGATCCGCTCCAGCAGTGGCAATGCCTCGGTGCGCAGCCGGACCCTGGTGAACTGCGGCGCCGCGTTGTGCGGATCGTCGTGCGGTGTCACGCCCAGATCGGCGCACATCTGCCGGGTGGTTTCCCGGCGTACGCCGAGCAACGGCCGTCCCCACGGCTGCGTACAGGCGGCCATCCCTTGGATCGAGCGGCCACCCGAGCCTCGCCCGAGTCCGAGCAGCACCGTTTCGGCCTGGTCGTCGAGGGTGTGCCCGAGCAGCACCGGCAGGCCCGCGCGTGCCGCCTCCAGCGCGGCATAGCGCGCCCGGCGCGCGGCGGCTTCCATACCGCCCTCGGTGCCGACCTCGACCGCGAGTACCCGGGCGGACCGGCAGCCCAAGGCAAGAGCCTGTGCCGCCGCCGCGGCGGCGACCGCGCCGGAACCGGGTTGCAGGCGATGATCGACCACCAGAGCGTCGACCGCGTGCGTCTCGACCACCGCCGCCGCGGTGAGCGCCAGCGAATCCGCGCCACCGGACAAGGCGACCGCGACTGCCCGGTCTTCGGCTTCGCGCGGCCCGAAACCGCTCAGCCACTCCCGGACGGCCCTGCGGACGGCAAGCACTGCCGCGGTCTCCGGCAGCCGCCGCGCGGTGCCGGTCGCGGGCGCGGGCCCTCGCGCGGGACCGGATGACCCGGTCTCGAACCCGAAGCGCCCGGGTGTCGTTCCTGGCGCACGCCCCATGGGCGCAGCCTACCGGCCGATCGTGCTGCGTGATCCACCGCAGGGCCGGGAACCGGCGCGCTCGCCCAAGCCGACACGCGCTCGATCCAGCGCTGCGGAACCGGCATATTCACCCAGGCCGACACGCGCTCGATCCAGCGCATCGGGCCGGCATACTCGCTCAGGCCAGCACGCGCTCGATCCAGCGCTGCGGATGCTCGATCTCGTCGGTGCGCGGCAGGGTGTCGGCATCGGTCCACACCGTGTTGAACCGCGTCATCCCGACTGTGCCGACCACCTCGTCCACGAACTTCTTGCCGCGCACGTATTGGGCGACCTTCGCGTCCACGCCGAGCAGGGCGCGCAGGAGGCGTTGCACCGGGTTGGTCGGACGCCTGCGCCGCTGGTCGAACGCGGTGCGGATCTGCTCGACCGACGGAACCACCGCCGGACCGACCGCGTCCATGACGTGGTCGGCGTGCCCTTCCAACAGGGTTCCGAGCATGAGCAGCCGATCCAGCGCCTCGCGCTGCGGCGGCGCCTGGGTGGCGCGCAGCAGGCCGACCACACCGCGCGCGGCCGGGTCGTCGGAGGCCGCCCCGCGCCGACGGTCGCGCACCTCATCGACCAGCCGGGACAGCATCTCGCTCACCGGCTCGTCCGCGACCTCGCCGAGTACCTCGACGTTGGCGCGCATGTAGTCGCCGAGCCAGGGGGCGGAGGAGAACTGCACCCGATGGGTCACCTCGTGCAGGCAGACCCAGAGCCGGAAGTCGCTCGGCGACACACCGAGCGCCCGCTCGACGGCCACGATGTTCGGCGCGACCAGCAGCAAGGTGCCGTCCGATCCGGTGAACGGGTCGTACTGGCCGAGGATCGCGGTGGACAGGAAGGCGAGCATCGCACCCGCCTGCACACCGGCGGGTTTGCCCGCGAGAAGCGTGCGTTCGGGCCGCGCCGCGCCGGTCCCGGTGAGCTGGGCCATCGACTCGGCCGCGGCAGTGATCCACCCCGGCCGGTCCACGATCCTCGCCGCCGGAACCGGCCGGTCGTCCAGCAACCCGCTGACCTCACGTACCGGCGCTTCGGCCCGCACGGAGGAATCCGCGAGTTCGGCGACCACCTGTTCGGCCGAATAGCGCGACGTGCGCGGACCGGCGGGCACCAGGGCGGAACCGGTTCGCGCGGCCAAGCGCCAATCGACCACGCCGGACAGACCCGAGCGGACCTTTCGCCGCTCGTCCGCACCGGCGGAGCCGAATCCGGCTGTCTCGGAACCTTGCTGGGTCATGATCAACCACCCGTCAGGAGCATCCACAGTTTCGCAGCGTGCCTGCGATCGCGTCCAACGCGGGCCTGCTCGCCTCCGGCGGTCGATCGTTCGACATCAGAGCGAAGGTCAGCACCCGCCCGTCGGCGTCCAGCACATACCCGACCAACGCGCTGGACACCGACAGAGTTCCGGTCTTGGCCCGTACCCAGCCCGCGCCCTGACGGTCCCGGGCGACGTAGCGGCTGGTCAGTGAGCCCGTGGCGCCCGCGACCGGCAGATCGTCGAGCATCGGCGCCAAGGTGGCCGCGACCTGGTCGTTCTCCGGCTTGGCCTTGGTGCCGGCCGGTTGCACGGCCGTGGCGCCGGTGGGCTCGGCCGCGGTCGCCACGACCCGGTCGAGCAACCGCGCGGGAATCCGGTCGTCCACCGAAAGCCCACTGCTGTCGTGCATATCCAGGCCGGACAGATCGAAACCGGCCTTGCTCAGCGCCGCGCGCACCGCGGTGACCCCGCCGGTGAACGACGCGTCGCCGCCGGTGGCCGTGGAGATCTCCCGTCCGATCGTCTCGGCCAGCACGTTGTCGGAGTGCACCATCATGTCGCGCAACCGGTCGCGCAGCGGCGCCGAGCGCACGGAGGCGATCTCGGCCGCACCGGCGGGCGCGACGCCCGCGCGCACTCTGGCCGGGTCCAGCCCCAGATCGGCGGCCAGTCGCCGCCCCGCGTCGAGAGCGGGCGTGGCGGTGCGCGGCGAGTACTCGACGAGCGGTTGCAAGCGGCCGCCGTCGATCATCACCGGCTCGATCGGGGCGATGGAGCCTTCGGGGATGTCCACCGGGTCCCAGCCCTGCGCCATGGTGGGCCCGGTGTAGGCCGAGGTGTCGACGACGATCGTGTCCACCGGACGTCCCGCCGTCTTGATCTGCGTGACCAGGTCGGACATACGCGGCCCGTTCGGGTAGTACCCCTTGCCGTCCGGTTGCGCGGTGAGCGTCGGATCGCCGCCGCCGACCAGCACCAGTTCGTTCGGCGCCGAACCCGCGACCACCTTCGTGGTCACCCGATGCTCGGCGGGCAGCGTGAGCAGGGCCGCGGCGCCGGTGAGGATCTTCGCGGTGGACGACGGGATCATCGGCCGGTTCGCGTCGCCGCTCCACAGCACCATCCCGCTGTCGGCGTCGGTCACCTGGCCGGCGAACGCGCCGAGATCCGGATTGGCGATCACCGGAGCGAGCGCGGCGGCGATCTTCGCGGGGCTCGGCGCGGAATCGGTGGACCGGGCCGGACCGATCTGCGGGGACGGTGCGACCGGAGCGGGCGGGGCGGCGATGGTCAGACCGCCGTGCCGGAACTCGTCGGTCCACGGCCGCACCGCGAGCAGTGCCACGGCGGCAGCGACGATCAGGACGACCACCGCGCTCGAGATCCAGATCCACCTGTTGCGACGCCGCCGGGCGGCCAGCCCACCGATGTTCTCGTTGCCACCAAACACGTCGCCGCCGCTCTCCTGACCGATTCCCGCAGCAGCCGCCTGCCGCACCCATATCCCCGACGCCCACACTATCCTCGTTGCGCAACCGTTCCCCCGAACAACCTGGCGAGTCGGCACACTCCGCAGCGGCCGAGTCGGCAGTCGCCGAAAAGCAGCCGAGTCGCCGAACTCGGCACCGATGCACGAAGGAGATGGCGTGGAGTTCGACGTCACCATCGAGATCCCCAAGGGTTCCCGGAACAAGTACGAAGTCGATCACGAGACCGGCCGGGTCCGGCTCGACCGGTTCCTGTACACGTCCATGGTCTATCCCGCCGACTACGGCTACATCGAGAACACCCTCGGCGAGGACGGTGACCCGCTGGACGCGCTGGTCCTGCTGCCCGATTCGGTGTTCCCCGGCGTGATCGTGGAAGCCCGTCCGGTCGCGATGTACAAGATGACCGACGAAGCGGGCGGCGACGACAAGGTCCTCTGCGTGCCCGCGGGCGACCCGCGCTGGGACCACATCCAAGATCTGAAGGATGTGCCGGAGTTCGAACTGGCCGCGATCAAGCACTTCTTCGAGCGCTACAAGGACCTGGAGCCCGGCAAGTTCGTCAAGGGTTCGGAATGGGTCGGGCGGGCCGAGGCCGAGGCCGAGGTGGAGGCGTCCATCCAGCGCCTGAAGGACCAGGGCGGGCACTGAAAGCCCTCGGGCACAACGAAAGCGGGGAGTCCGGTAGGTACGGACTCCCCGCTCTGCTTTCCTGGCACGAAAGATGAAAAGGGACACCCGGAAACCGGATGCCCCTTCTCGGCGTCAGGTGGCTCAGTAGTAGATGTACAGGTCCCAGCCGTCCCAGGACTCGATGCACTCCCAGTAGTAGCCGCCGGTGCTCGGCGACTCGCCGTCGGCCCGGCAGGCGTACAGCGTGGCGTAGGTCCCGACGTAGGTGCCGCCGTAGGCGACCTCCTGGTAAACCGGCGCGGCCGAGGCCGAAGCAGCCGTCGACACCCCGGCGACGGCTGCGGTGGCCAGCAGACCAGCGGCGAGGAAAGACTTGATACGCATTGTTCTTGCTCCTGAATGCGAGGCGAAATTTCCGACGTCCCAAACGATATGGACGATCGGCGCCTCACACAGCCACCCCTAGGGTGATGGCAAGGCAACCCTGAGGCGAATCACCTTGCCCACCCTCGATACCCACCCTCGGGTGCTCGGACGGCGCACTCACCGGGGTACGGGCGCGCCGCCGGTATCACTGGCCGCGGAATTCGGGCGCGCGTTTTTCGAAGACGGCCTTGATCGCCTCGGTGAGGTCCTCCGAAGGCAAGAACGCGGAATTCCACGCGGAGACGTAGCGCAGGCCCGCCGCGATCTCGTCCTTACGCCGCTGATCCAGCACGTCCTTGACGCCCTGCACCACCAGCGGCGGGTTCGCGGCGATCTCGCGCGCGGTGGCATGCGCCGCGTCCAGCACCGCCTCCTGATCCGCGAAGACGTCGTTGACCAGGCCGATCTTCTCCGCGCGTGCGGCGTCGATGTCCTTGGCGGTGTACGCCAGCTCCCGCAGGTGCCCCTCGCTGATGATGCCGGGCAGCCGGTGCAGCGAGCCGACGTCGGCGACGATCGCGACCTTGGCCTCACGCAGGCTGAACTTGGCCTCCGCACTGGCATAGCGGATGTCGGCCGCCGCGATCAGATCCAGTCCGCCGCCGATGCACCAGCCGGACACCGCGGCGATCACCGGCTTGCGGCAGTCCGCCACCGCCGTGATCGAGCCCTGCATCTTGCGCAGGCTGGTGAGGAAGTCGGTGCGCGGCGCGGCCAGAGCGCGGTCGGCCATCAGCGGACCGAACGTGCCGCTCATCGCGGGCAGGTCCAGACCGTAGGAGAAGTGCTTCCCCGAGCCGGTCAGCACGATCGCGCGCACCTCGGGATCGGCGTCCAGCGCCTGGAACACCTCCGGCAACTCGCGCCAGAAATCGGGACCCATCGCATTGCCCTTACCGGGGCCGATCAACGTCACCTGCGCGACGTGATCCTTGGTTTCGACGGTGAAAGCCTGCCAATCTGTCATTTGTACAGCGTATCGAGACCACACCGGGCCGGTATTCCGGCCCGCGCGACCTCGGTATGCGAGGATTCGCCGTGCAGCCTCGCGATATGTAAATCCTGTGCAAACTAGCGACGGCGCACTGGTTCCCGGCAAGGGATACAGCGGATCATGGTCGAGTCAGCAAACCTCATCTGTCGGTTTCCGGAGGACACCATGCTGATGCATCGGGGAATCGGCCTGGGCCGATTCAACGGTTTGCCGCGCGGCCGCGCGATTCACGCCCTCTACGAATGCTGCTGCATCGTGACGTGGGCAGCAACGCTGGCCGACGCTCGCCCCTATCCGGATCGGGACGCGCTGCTGAGCAAGGCCGATGCCGAACTGCTCGCGTTGTCCGGGCAGGACGTCGACCGCGCCTTCGAAGCGATTGCGCACGAACCGGTCTCGTCACGCGACCCGGGTGAACTGGCGCGGATCACCCGCGAGCGAATCGCCGGAATGCTCGGGCCCGCCGAGGGCTATCCGGAATACTGAGCCCGCAGCGCGACTTGCCCGGCGTACCGACGGCAATCGCTCTACCCTGGTGAGATGCGCAGGTCGTCATTGCCACCGGTCGCCTGCCGGGTCGCGGACACCCTCATCTCCCGGGGTCATCACGGTCTCATCGTCGCCCAACCGGAACCGACCCACACCGCCGCGGACGCCGCGCGGGCACTCGGCGTCGACCTGGGGGCGATCACGAAATCACTGGTGTTCCTGCTCGACGACGACCCGGTGCTGTTGCTGGTCTCGGGGGCGCATCAGGTCGACTTGGTGAAGACCGGCGCGCGCCTGGAGGGGACGCTGACCCGCGCCCCCGCCGATACGGTGCGGGCGGTGACCGGTCAGCCCATCGGCGGCGTCGCACCGGTCGGTCACCCGACCAACCTGCCCACCTGGGTGGACAACGCGCTGGGACGCCACCGGGAGCTGTGGGCCGCGGGCGGGCATCCGAACACCATCTTCCGCACGTCCTTCTCGGAGTTGCTGCGGATCACCGCGGGTCTTCCGATCGACGTCGACTGACTCGGAATAGTCGCGGCGAGCCCGATACCGGCACGAGTGCGACCCACGCCACCCTCACGGCGGAGAGTCCGGGCGTAGGTTCGTGAGGTGACCGAAGCACCACGGCCCGAGACGGAACTACAGATCCCCGATGATCTGAGCGGCATCACCGCGGAGCAGTATCGCGCCTCCATGCGCCACTATCCGGCCGGCGTCACCGTCGTCACGCTGACTTCGCCGCAAGGGCCCGTCGGCTTCACCGCGACCTCCTTCGCCTCGTTGTCGCTGGATCCGCCGCTGGTGTCGTTCAATATCGCGCACACCTCCTCCAGCCTGTCCGCCATGCTGGACGCCGAGTCGGCCGTCATCCATTTCCTCGGCGAACACCAGCAGCACCTGGCTCACCGGTTCTCCCGGACCGCGCAGGAGCGCTTCACCGACCGTGCCCTGTGGACCACCCTGGACACCGGCGAACCGGTCCTGCACGGCACCCCGATCTGGATGCGCGTCACGGTGCACCAGCTCATCCCCATCGGCGACCACACCTTCGTCGTCGGCTTGGTCACCCGGGTCCACGACAACACCGACGAGAAGCCCGCCGCCGCGCCACTGCTGTACTACAACGGGCGCTACTACCGACCGATCGCCCTGAGCGACTGACCCGAGTTCGCAACCCGCGCGGATCGGGAAACCGCGGCTTCAGCCGACCAGGCAGGGGGCCGCGCCGGTGGGGGCGGTGGAGGTGAAGGGGCGCGTTTCGGGGATGGGGTTCCAGACGCCGTTCTCGGCGGCATAGTTCCACGTGGGGCCCGTTCGCGCGAGAGTGGCGATCGCCTCGATCAGGCGGTCCACGTCGGCGGAGGTGGTGCCGAGGCCGATGCTGGCGCGCAGTGCGCCGTCCAAGCCGAGGCGGGTGAGCAATGGGTGGGCACAGAAACGTCCGTCGCGCACACCGATGCCGTGTTCGGCGGAGAGATAGGCGGCGACGTGGCCGGGGGCGAAATCGTCCAGGGTGAAGGCGACGATGCCGACCGAGTCGGGGCTATCGATCCAGATGCGCAACAGCTGGACGCCGGGAATCGTGGCCAAGCCGTCGCGGAGACGGTCGGCGAGCAGGTGTTCGTGCGCGGCAAGGGTTTCGGCGTCGATGGCACAGAGCGCGTCACAGGCGGCGGCCAGCGCGGCGGCGCCGAGCACGTTCGGCGAGCCTGCTTCGTGCCGCTGCGGAGCGGGTGCCCATTCGGCGGCGTCGCTGCGCACCTCGCGCACCGCGCCGCCGCCCGCCAGGTAGGGCTGCGCCGCGTCGAGCCAATCCCGCTTGCCCACCAGCACACCCGCGCCGAACGGCGCGTAGAGCTTGTGTCCGGAGAACGCCAGGTAGTCGATTCCGGTGTCGCGCAGGCTGATCCGCCGATGCGGGGCCAACTGGGCCGCGTCCACCAGGATCCGGGCGCCGCACTGATGCGCGATGGTGGCCAGCCGCTCCAGCGGAAGCACCTCGCCGGTCACGTTCGATGCGCCGGTCACCGCGAGCAATGCGGCGGGCCTGCTGCACAGTTCGGCGACCAGCCTGCCGATGGTCTCCTCGACCGTGTCGGCGGCCTGCACCACGCGCCTGCCCCGCCTGGTCCATGGCAGGAAGTTGGCGTGGTGTTCGATGTCGAGCACCACGGTGTCACCAGGGACGCAGGAGGCGAGCAGGTTCAGCGAGTCGGTGGTGTTGCGGGTGAAGACCACCACCTGGTCGTCGGCGGCATCGAGGAACCGGGACACCGAACCGCGAGCGGCTTCGTAGCACTCGGTGGAGATCCGCGAGGCGTAGCCCGCGCCGCGGTGCACGCTCGCGTAGTACGGCAGCAACTGCTGTATACGGTCGGTGACCTGCGTCAATGCGGGCGCGCTCGCGGCGTAGTCGAAGTTGGCGTAGGCCGCCGTTCCGCCGTGCACCAGCGGCACACGCAGTTCGTCACCGGATACCCGGGCGAAGGCGGCACAGGGGTTGTCGACAGCAGTAGTCATCACGTGAATCCCGTCGGCTCAGGGACCCGCGATCGAATGATTCGTCGAGTCCGCGCTTGCCGCGCCCGGTTGGGCGGCGGCCGGGTCGTCACCCGGAGCACCCCACCGCGGAGGAGGGTTGCCGGCCAGCAAGCCGGGGCTTTGCGCTGGCACTCGTGACCAGACCCGAGAGTGGCAGAAGCGCCCCGGCGCTGTCAACCACATTCCGCCCGAGTCCCCACGAGCACCGCGTGGACATAACCACCACGCGTCGGCCATTACAAGCACCCCTACGACGACAGGCGAGCCGCGCCCGCCTCGGGATTTCGCACGCCCGCCGGCAACCGGCTCCCGCTCTCGGGCGGGCCCGCCTCGGTTCGCCCGGCGGTTACCGCCGGGCCGGTCCGCCGCCGATGCGACTCGACGCCGGCTCCGGCGCCCCGCTCGTCTCCGTAGAGGCAGAGCTTCTCCGGCGCCATCCGTATCGAACGCGCTGAGCCCGATCGCGGCGGCCCGCTACGGCTCCCTCCATGACCGGCCGGAGCGAGCAGCCTCCCCACGCACCCCGTTGTCGGCGCCCTCGCGGGAACCAGTTCGGGATCACTGTGATGAGCCGAATCACACCCCCGGTTCAGCGATCTTCTGGCGAACACGACAGGCGAGTCGCCAACCAGCAATTTGCCTTGCCGGAGTGGCGAATATCTATCCCACCTGCAACAACACGCACCGCGCCTGCCGATCCGGCATCCGGTCCGGTGAACAACAAGCGACGACAACCCCGAGTACCGTGGACAGCTGGCCATAGCGCTGTTTGCCCTTTGGTAACCCAGCTATGACACAACAACGGGAAAGTGTGAGGCAAGTCGATGGGAGGTGCGCAGAGCACCATGCTCGAGACAGACGTCGACGCGCCGGCGGGCCCGTTGTCACGCGGCGATCGCGCGCCGGAGGCCAGGACGCTCGTCGACATCCTGACCGCGACGGCACTCGCCCATCCCGACGCCCCCGCCATCGATGACGGTCACCTCGTGCTGTCCTATCTGGAACTGGTCGTCGAGATCGAGAAGATCATGGCCCGTCTCGCCACGGCGGGCGTGCGGCCGGGCGATCGGGTCGGCGTGCGCATGCCGTCGGGCACCCGCGGGCTCTATGTGACCATCCTCGCCATCCTCTACGCAAGCGCCGCTTACGTACCGGTCGACGCCGACGACCCGGACGAGCGCGCGCAGCTGGTCTTCGGGGAGGCGCAGGTCACCGCGATCGTGACCGCCGATGGCATCGAGACCACGGCCGCGGGCATTCGCGCCGCGGAGCAGCAGCGCGAGCAGACCTGGTCGACGCTGCCCGCTCCCGGCGACGACGCCTGGATCATCTTCACCTCCGGTTCCACCGGCACGCCGAAAGGGGTTGCCGTCACCCACCGCAACGCCGCCGCCTTCGTCGACGCCGAAGCCGACCTGTTCCTCCACGACGCCCCGATCGGTCCGGGTGACCGGGTTCTCGCGGGCCTGTCGGTCGCTTTCGACGCGTCCTGCGAGGAGATGTGGCTGGCCTGGCGCAACGGCGCCTGCCTGGTGCCCGCCCCGCGTGAGCTGGTGCGCACCGGAGCCGATCTCGGTCCGTGGCTGGTGCGGCGGGAGATCAGCGTGGTCTCGACCGTCCCGACCCTGGCGGCGACCTGGCCGGTGGAGGCGTTGGAGGCGGTGCGCCTGCTCATCTTCGGCGGCGAGGCCGTCCCGCCGGAACTCGCCGAGCGACTCGCCGGGAACGGTGCTGCGGCTCGCGAGGTCTGGAACACCTACGGCCCCACCGAAGCCACGGTCGTCGCGTGCGCCGCGCGCTTGGACGGCCGGTGGCCGATCCGGATCGGCCTGCCGCTCAACGGTTGGGACCTGGTCGTCGTGGACCAGGCGGGTAATCCGGTGGCCGAGGGGGAATCCGGCGAACTGGTGATCGGCGGCGTGGGACTCGCCCGCTATCTCGACCCGGTCAAGGACGCCGAGAAGTACGCGCCACTGCCCTCCGTCGGCTGGGAGCGGGCCTACCGCAGCGGCGACCTGGTTCGCAACGACAGCGCCGGACTGATCTTCCTCGGCCGCGCCGACGATCAGATCAAGCTGGGCGGGCGGCGCATCGAACTCGGTGAAATCGATAACGCCCTGCAGCACCTGCCGGGAGTCACGGGCGCCGCGGCAGCCATCCGGACCACCACGGCGGGTAACAAACTTCTGGTCGGCTATCTGACCGGACCCGGCCCGGACTTCGATGTCAAGGCCGCCCGCGCCGTCCTCGGCGGACAACTTCCGGCACCGCTGGTGCCCAGGCTCGCGGTGGTCGACGAGCTACCCACCCGCACCTCCGGCAAGGTCGACCGCGACGCGCTGCCCTGGCCGCTGCCGAATGCCACCGAAGACGACGACGACAACGACCTGACCGGCACCGCGCAGTGGGTCGCCGGACTATGGGATGCCATCCTGGGCGCCGAGGCCGGCGATCTCGATGCGGACTTCTTCGACCTGGGCGGCGGCTCCCTCGCGGCGGCACAGCTGGTCAGCGCCTTGCGCGAACGGTATCCGCAGATCGCCGTCGCCGACGTCTACGACCATCCTCGCCTCGGCGCGCTGGCCGAGTTGCTGGAGCAGACCACGCCCACGGTGGCCGTCGCCGAACGGACGGTGCGGCCGACGCCGCTGCCCGCGCAAGCGACGCAGGTGCTCGCCACCATCCCGCTCACCACCCTGACCGGACTGCAGTGGTTCACCTGGCTGGCGATAGTCGGCAATATCGCGGCCTGGTCGGGTTCGCTGCCCTGGCTGCCCCAGCTGTCCTGGTGGTGGACGCTGGTCGCGTTCCTGCTGTTCATCTCTCCGCCCGGCCGCATGGCGATCTGCGTGGCCGGCGCGCGGCTGCTGCTGCGCGGCATCCGGCCGGGCAGCTATCCGCGCGGCGGCTCGGTGCATCTGCGGCTGTGGGCGGCGGTCCGTCTCTCCGAGGCCAGCGGCGCCGAGAACCTGTCCGGAGCGCCCTGGATGGTGCCGTTCGCCCGCGCCCTCGGCGCGAAGATCGGCAAGGGTGTCGACCTGCACAGCCTCCCGCCGGTGACCGGCATGCTCGAACTCGGTGACGGGTGCAGCGTGGAGCCGGAAGTCGACCTGTCCGGCTACTGGATCGACGGCGACGTGGTGCGTCTCGGCCCGATCACCATCGGCCCAGGGGCGGTGGTGGGCTCGCGCTCGATCTTGTTGCCCGGCACGAAGATCGGCAAGAACGCCGAGGTGGCGCCCGGCTCCGCGGTTTCGGGCAAGGTGAAGGCGGATCAGGAGTGGGCCGGTTCGCCCGCGGTGAAGGTCGGCAAGGCCCAGCACCGCTGGCCCGCGCACACGCCCGATCGAGCCCGGCACTGGGTGGGCATCTTCGGGATCACGTCGATGGCATTGGCCGCCGTGCCGATTCTCGGTATCGGCGCCGGTGGCGCGTTCCTCGCCTGGTTCGTTCGCAATACCCGCACGCTCGCGGGCGGCGCGGCGCGCGCGTTCGCCGTGCTTCCCGTCGCGACTCTGCTCAGCCTGGGTGTCTACGCCGCGACGACCGTCATAGCGGTCCGGCTGCTGAGCATCGGCCTGACCGAGGGCTACCACCCGGTGCGCAGCCGGGTGGGCTGGCAGGCATGGGCCACCGAGCGGCTGCTGGATTCCGCGCGTACCTTCCTGTTCCCGCTGTACGCCAGCCTGCTCACCCCCGTGTGGCTGCGCTTGCTCGGCGCGAAGGTGGGTAAGAGCGTCGAGGCGTCGACCGTGCTGCTGCTGCCGAAGTTCACCACCGTCGCCGACGGGGCGTTCCTCGCCGACGACACCATGATCGCCGGTTACGAACTCGGCGGCGGCTGGCTGCACATCGGGGAGGCGAAGGTCGGCAAGCGCGCCTTCCTCGGCAACTCCGGGATGACCGCGCCCGGCCGCCGTGTCCCGAAGAACGGGCTGGTCGCGGTGCTGTCGGCAGCGCCGTCCAAGGCGAAGCCCGGCTCGTCCTGGCTGGGCAGCCCACCGGTCCGGCTGCGCCGCGCCGCGGAGAACGCCGATACCGCGCGTACTTTCGACCCGTCCGCGCGCTTGCGCATAGCCCGCGGCATCGTCGAAACCTGTCGCTTGATCCCGGTGCTGGTGACCTTCGCGATCGGGCTCGGTGTGCTTTTCGCCATCGCCTGGCTCGCGCAAACGTTCGGCCATCTGGCCGCAGGGCTGCTCAGCGGGCTGGTACTGCTGGCAGCCGGCGCTGTCGCGGGGGCGAGCGCGGTAGCCGCCAAATGGTTGCTGGTGGGGCGGATACGCACCGGGGAACATCCGCTGTGGAGTTCGTTCGTCTGGCGCAACGAGGTCTCCGACACCTTCGTGGAAACGGTTGCCGCCCCGTGGTTCGCACGCGCGGCCACCGGAACGCCCGTCCTGAACCTCTGGCTTCGCGGTCTCGGCGCCCACATCGGGCGCGGGGTATGGTGCGAGTCCTACTGGCTACCGGAGGCGGACCTGGTGACTCTCGGCGATGGCGCGACCGTGGAACGCGGCTGTGTGGTGCAGACCCATCTGTTCCACGACCGGATCATGGCCATGGACACCGTCACCATCGGTGCGGGCGCCACCCTCGGTCCGCACTGCGTGGCGCTGCCCGCCTCGGCGCTCGGCGACGGCGCGACCATCGGCCCGGCTTCCCTTGTCATGCGCGGTGATTCGGTGCCCGCCTCGACGCGCTGGTGGGGCAACCCGATCGCGCCCTGGTTCACGGGCGACCCCGGGGCGCGCTGATGACGGGCAAGTTCTACGAAGCCCCCATCGACGAGTACCTCCCGCAGAACGGCAACCGGGGGTATCGGGTCACCCGGTACGAGCTGGAACTGGCCTACCGGGTTGCCGCCAACCGACTCGCCGGCCGCGCGGCGATCACCGCGGTGACCACCGAAGTGCGAACCAGGTTCGCGCTCGATCTCGCCCAGGCGCTCAGCGTGTCGAAGGTGTCCGTCAACGGGATCAAGGCCGCGAAATTCGCCCATCAACACGGCAAATTGATCGTCACGCCGCAGCAGCGGATTCCGGCGGGCGGCGTGCTCGCGCTGGTGGTGCAGTACGGCGGCACCCCGAAACCGGTGCGCGGGCCGTGGGGCGAGGTCGGGTGGGAAGAACTCACCGAAGGCACGCTCGTGGCCAGCCAGCCCAACGGCGCCGCGTCCTGGTTCCCCTGCGACGACCACCCGAGTTCCAAAGCGAGCTATCGGATTTCGATCACCACCGATTCGCCGTACTACGCGGTAGCGAACGGAACCCTGCTGCGCAAGCAGACCAAGGCCAGCCAGACCACGTGGGTGTACGAGCAGCCCGAACCGATGTCGAGCTACCTGGCAACCATCCAGATCGGTCACTATCGCAAGCACCGCATCGGTTCCTCGCACTCCGTGGTGCCGATGCATGCCGTGCTGCCACCGCGGCTGCGCGCCAACTTCGACCACGATTTCGCTCGTCAGCCGCAGATGCTCGAGGTTTTCAGCGAGAAGTTCGGCCCCTATCCGTTCGAGGACTACACCGTGGTCGTCACCGACGACGAGCTGGAGATACCGATCGAGGCGCAGGGTATCTCCGTTTTCGGCGCCAACCACTGCGACGGCAGGCGCGGCGCCGAACGGCTGGTCGCGCACGAGCTGGCCCATCAATGGTTCGGCAACAGCCTGACCATCCGGCAGTGGCGGGACATCTGGCTGCACGAAGGTTTCGCCTGCTACGCGGAATGGATCTGGTCGGAGGCCGCGGGCGGACCCACCGCCGACCAATTGGCCCGCGCCGCGCGGCACAATTTGTTCCGCGAGCCCCAGGACATCGTCATCGGCGATCCGGGGCCGCACCGCATGTTCGATGATCGCGTCTACAAGCGGGGCGCGCTCACTCTGCACGCCCTGCGCCTGGAACTCGGCGACTCGACGTTCTTCGACCTACTCCGGGAGTGGACTATCCGCTACCGTCACTCGTCGGTGACCACAGAGGAGTTCACCGACCTGGCGGGGCACTACAGCCTGGTGTCCCTGCGCCCTCTGTGGGACAGCTGGCTGCTCGCCGAGCGACTACCGCAGCTGCCGCCTTACGGCGGCGCGTAGCGGCTCGATCAGAACACCAGATAGCGCGCGGCGAGTTCCTCGACGAGCGGATCGTCCTCCGCGACGTTCGCCAGCGCGTCCAGATCGGTTTCCACGGCGATCTGCCGAGGATCGTCGTGCTCGGTGTCCCGCGGATCCTCGATGAGCTGGCGCAGCAATTTCTCCCGCACCCGGGTCTTCAGCGAATCGTTCATACCTGGGGGTGCCCCCACATCGGCGTGTTACACGGGTGTGAACAGGGTCCCCCACGGCGTATTGCGCACGACGGTGTAGATCGCCAGCAAGGCGAAGAATGTCCACATGGTGGTCCGGCTGATCGACGGCAGCCGCATCTTCTGCCCACGCCAGGCCTGGCGCGTCCAGTCCGTCACCCACACCGCGAACGCCAGGACCAGCGGAATCGCGAGCAGGTTACTGTGCATGGCATCGAGCACGTGCCCGTCGGTGAGATTGTGCACGGCGCGCATCCCGCCGCAGCCGGGGCAGTACCAGCCGGTCAGCGCGTAGACCGGGCAGGTGCCGTAGGAGCCTTCGACGTGCGGGTCGCGCACATGCAGCAGCACGCCGACGCCTACGCCGACTCCCGCGACGAGGAGGGGAAGTCCGATGCCGCGCCAACCGGTCCTCGGCTCGGATCGCAGGTCCGTCGCGGGGCCGGGTGCAGGTTGCGCGATGTCCACGAAGTCAACCGTAACCGTGTGGCGATCGGGGACGCCACAGTAGCGCCGCCTATTTCGGCTGCGCGAATCGGAGCACGTTGCCGGACGGGTCGACCAGCTCGAACCCCGGCCCACCCGGACCGTCCTCCGGGCGACCGGGTTCGGCATAGCGGTAATTCTCGGCGCTCAGCTCGGCATGCCAGGCGAAGACGTCGCCGACCGCGATCCACACGACGCTGCCCGGCGTGCCGTCCCCGTGGTGCTCGCTGAGGTGAAGCGTCGCCTCGGCCCGGGAGAGCTGGGCATAGAGCGGGAACTCCGCGCCGAACCGGTGCTCCCAGTCGACCGTGAAGCCCAGGTAATCCCGGTAGAACTCATAAGCCCGCGCGACATCGAACATGCGCAGGACGGGCACCGGCGGGGCGAAGTGCATGGCGGTCATGCCGTGATCTTGGCATCGCACCGCGACAAGTCCGATACCCCGCGCAACGGTTCATTCCGAAATGATCTTTTGCGGTAGCGATTCCGGGGGTACTCCCCGATATACACCAGGAATGCCGTCGTGCAGCGCTAGCACTAGCAAGCACTTTGCTTGCACTGTACGGTGACGGTGGACACAAAGGAGTGCTCATGCTGGCGAAGTCGATGAGGACGCTGGCGGACGCGCACAACGGTGCGCTGACCGCCGACTACCGTGCCGGACTGCGGTCCCGCACCTTCCGGACCGCGTCGTTGAACGCGCCCACCGCCCGACACGCGGTCATCCCCGTCACCACCAAGGACGGCGCTCGCCTGCGAGTACACGCGTACGGTCCCGCCGAGGGCGATGTCATCGTCCTGATCCACGGCTGGAGTTGCAGCATCGAGTACTGGAACCCGCAGATCAACGCGTTCGCCGACCGGTATCGCGTGGTCTGCTACGACCAGCGCGGCCACGGCGCGAGCGAACTCGGAAGGTCGGTTCCCAGCAAAGAGTCGCTGGCCGACGACCTCTCGGTGGTCCTGAAAGCCACGCTCCGCCCCGGGCAGCGGGCCGTTCTGGTCGGCCACAGCATGGGCGGAATCACAGTGCAGGCGTGGGCCGCTCGCTATCCGGAGCAGGTGCGCAAGCAGGCCGCCGCCGCAATCCTGTTGAATAGTTCCTCGGGCAACATCCGCTACGACACCGATCTGCTTCCACTGCTGAACAAGCCGCTGACGCTGGCGGACCGGCCGATCACCGTGCTCGGCGCCACCGTGCGGATGCCGATGATCGTCGCGGAGACGCTGCTCACCGCCCCCGTCCCGCTGCCGGGCGGCTGGCCCGTCAGCGCGCTGCTCAAGGCGCGTGTGATGACTCCGCACGCCACCGCCGACCAAGTGGAATTCGCGCTCGGCATCGTGCGCTCCTGCCGCCCGCTCACTCGCGGCAGGCACGCCGCCGCGCTGGCCGACATGGACCTCGCCGAAGCCGCCGCTTCACTCACCGTGCCCACCACGGTGATCGCGGGTGCGCACGACCGCTTGCTGCCCGAACGTATGTCGCGCCGCATCGCCGACGCCCTCGCCGAGAGCGGCCATTTGGCCGCTTACCACGTGTGGCCCACCGGCCACCTGGGCAATATCGAAGCCGCCGACCGCTTCAACGCGGAATTGGCCGCTATCGCCGAGACGGCCCACCTGCGCTCGGCAGCCGCGGGCTGACCTGGAGACCGATCTCCTGGGCCGGTCGACGACGCCCGGTCCAGGGGCAACGATCTCCCGCGAGGGTGGTCCGATCGGTCTCCGGTCTGCTCGTCGCCCCCTTTCGGTTGCTAACTAGATACTGCACCGACAGCTCTTCAGGAAGCCATCTGTCCCTCACCTCGAATTTCCGGCGTTTCTACGCCGAATTCCCTGCGTTCAGCTAGATCGCCGGACACTCTCGTTAACATTCGGCGAACTCGAGTCGACTCAGAGGGCAGACAGTTCGGGTTCCGACGAAGGGAGCAGCGGTGAGTGTCTGGCGTGGCGTGGCGGTCTTGGCTCTGGCGATCGGCGCATCGGGTGTGATAACCCCGGCGGCCTCCGCGCTTCCCCTCGGCGTCCCCCCTGCGCGAACGCTCTGCGGCGGTGACGGTGCCGGCATCGGCATGATCGCCGCCTTTTACGACCCCGACCGCAACTACTCCGGTGTTCCGACGCTGTGGATCCACCCGGAGTTCGTCTTCACACCCAGCCGGCCCGGCGGCTCCTGCGGCGTCACGGTCACCGTTTCCTGGCGGAACTCCGATACGGGCGTGCTGGGGACCCTTCCCCCGATCCGGGTCGACGACAGCACCCCGGCCGAGGAGAACGTCGCAGGCTCGTGGATACCGGTCGGCATTCCCTCCGGCCTCGGCCGAGTGGAAGTCCTGATCGCGACCGACTCTCCCCACGTACCGGGCAAGGGAGTCTTCGTAGTCACGTAGTCCTGGCGCACCGCCTCCGACACGACCGGTCGGTTTCCGGAGAGGTCCGAACGCTTGCTCCGAGCGCGATCTCGGCGAGTGCCGGGGCGGGAATGAAAATATCGGCCGAGCGGTAGAACAACACATGAAACTCGATGACGACGCCCGCGCACTCATCGGGCCTGGTGCCGACGCGACGCTTGTGACCATCAATCCGGACGGCAGCCCCCAGGTTTCGGTCGTCTGGGTGGCATTGCAACCGACACCGGACGGCGATGAACTCGTCACCGCCCATCTCGGCGTCTATCAGAAGATCCGGAACGTCCGCCGCGACCCTCGCGTCGCGGTGACCATCCTTTCCCCGGAACGGGGTGAGGTTATGCGCCCGTATCTCTCGATCGCCGGCACCGCGAGGGTCGTCGAGGGGGGCGCACCGGAGCTGCTCGAAGAACTCGCCAAGACTCTTGCCGGTCCGAACGTCGAGTTCCCCCCGGCAGATGCCCCGCCGGGATACCTCACCCGGATCCGCATCGATAAAGTCGGTGGCATCGGACCCTGGGCCTCCTGACGCCGCCGCAGGCCCCGTGCTCCGGCTGAGCCGAACTCAGCCGGAGCGACGGCGTAACTTCATGCGCCGCACCCATTGCGCGATAGCCGCCACGGCCGAGAACATCGCCGTCGCGCCCGCCAGCAACGCGGTGCTCGTGAGTTTCGCGGTGGAGAACTCCACTTTCCGCAGTCCCGGCAGCGGGTATTGCCCGTTGCCCGAGGCCCATCGGATCACGTAGCCGACCTGAGTCCCGAGATCGGTGGGAGGGCCGGACCCGATCATGGAGCGCAGCTCCGGTCCCTTTCCATTCAGATAGACCAGCGTGAAGGCGATGAAGAGCGCCGCCGCCACCGCGGAACCGGTCGTCAAGCGAGCAAGCGCTTCAGTGCGGGCCCAGAGATTGATCACCGCGGCAAGGACGGTGAGGAAGATCGCGATGGTGGCGAGAATGGCCCACTTGCCGCTGAGGTTGGAATGCGCCGGCGGACTCTTCGACCAGAGGCCGACGAGCGTGGTGGTGATATGGGTCTGGCCGAAGGCATTGCTCCAGATGGTGCCATCGGGCCCTCCGGTGGTGAGCCACGGCTTGAACAACAAAGTGAAGGTGATCAAGCTCCCCACCGCGGCACACAGGAAGCCCGCGTTGTCCCGGAGCGAGATCACCAGCGGCCGCATCAGCGCCCGTAGTTTCTCGACGGCGACTCGGCGTTTGCGGGCACCCTCCGCTGACCGGCGCGGTGCGGCTGCCTGTCGATCCTTGCTCGTCCGCCACGGAGTCGGCTGCACCATTTCGCTAATCCCTGTTCGTTGCATCGATACTCGACGGCCCGTCGGATATCGGCTCACTGATCAAGGACGTGGACACTTGTCCCACCGAAGCGGGCTTCTGCCCGGCATCGACTTCCGGAGCCTGCGAGGCGCTGCTTTTCGAGCCGCCGCCGGGCGCGTCGGATGCCGTTTCGGTGGGTTTCGCCACCGACAGTGGGTCCGCGATGTCCTCCAGCGACTGCCCTTCGGCATCGACTCCGAAGAACCAGGCGACCAGACCGCCGACGATCATGAATCCGGCACCGATCAGGTACCCCACCGTGAGCGGGAAGCGGTCGGGATCCGGGTTGTCGGCGCCGCCTACCAGGTGCCCGAACAGGAACGGGGCGACCACCCCACCGGCGCCCTGCGCGATGGCGAAGAAGAACGAGATGGCCTGTCCGCGCAGTTCCAGCGGGAAGATCTCGCTGACCGTGAGATAGGCAGAGGAAGCGCCCGCCGAGGCGAAGAAGAAGATGACGCACCAGAAGATAGTTTGCGTGGTGGCGTCGAGCATGCCCGCATTGAATGCCCAGGCGGAGACGAAAAGCAGGAAACCTGATATCGAGTACGTCGCGCAGATCATCTTCCTGCGGCCGATGCTGTCGAAGAGCGGGCCGAGCACCAATGGGCCGATCAGATTGCCGACCGCGAAGGGGAAGAAATAGTAACCGGTGTGATGGGCCGGCACGTTGTAGAAATTGATCAGCACCAAGCCGACCGTGAAGAAAATCGCATTGTACAGAAATGCCTGGGTGGCCATCATCGTGAATCCGAGGAAGGAACGGGAGGGATACCGGCCGAAGAATATCCGGCCCATCTGCACATAGGAGAGCCGATCGGTGTCCACGATATCCAGAGCTTTGCTCTGGTCGACCGGGGGGAGTTCGATTCCTCGGCTCCGGACCTGCGCTTCGATCTCGTCGACGGTCCGCTCGGCTTCGTCGGCCCGCCCATGGGTGAGCAGCCAGCGAGGACTCTCCGGGATGTGCCTGCGCAGGAAGATGATGACGAGCCCGAGAACGGGTCCTATGAAGAATCCGAGTCGCCATCCCCAGCCGGTCGGGATGAAACGCTCGTTGAACAGGATCAGACTGGCTGCCGCCCCCAATGCCGCACCACCCCAATAGGTGCCGTTGATCGCGATGTCGACCCGGCCCCGATACTTCGACGGCATGATCTCGTCGATCGCCGAATTGATCGCCGTGTATTCTCCGCCGATTCCGGTGCCCGCGATGAAGCGGAAGAAATACAACGACCACGCATTCCAGGAGAAACCGGCCAAGCCACTGCCGATCAGATAGATCGCCAGGGTCAGGATGAACAGTTTCTTGCGGCCGAGCCGGTCGGTGAGGCGGCCGAAGACGAGTGCGCCGACGACTTGGCCGGCCAGGTACCACGACGCCATCGCGCCGACCTGACCGGAGGTGAGATGCAGCGTTTCGGCATCCTGCAGCGGTCCACCCATGCTGCTGACGATCTGGATCTCGATTCCGTCCAGAATCCAGGAGACGCCCAGCCCGACGACGATGAGCCAGTGGAAGCCGGTCCACGGAAGCCGGTCCATCCGGGCGGGAACCAGACTTCGGACTACCTTGGTTCGGTTTTCCGACACTTGATGATCACCTCGATTTCAGAAGAAGCCGGTTCGTCCGCGGGCCCGCATGGTCGTCGGCCGGATCGGACCGCATCGGCGCCGGGCAACGGTAGGTCCCCGCGGGAGGTAAGCCTCGATCACGTCTCGGCCTCTGCACTGGCGTCGCTCCTCACCACCCCGAGCGAACCTGGTTACGCCAGGGTTACATGAATATTGGTTCGTTGTGAATTGTGCCACCATATGGCGGCTCATTGAAGCCGCAACATATTCCCGGCTCCGCGAAGAGACGTTTCAGCAGGTGATGGTTCGAGGTCCGGTCGCAGGGTCCAGTGGCGGCGGGCCACCCCCGAGCGCGGTGTCCTCAGGCCGAGATCAGGGCGTCGAGCCCTGAGATGGGAGGTAGCGCGTGGATGGCGAGGACGGCGGTGTCGTCTTCCACTCCAGGGCCGAAGGATTCGAGCAGTTGTCGGACCGCCTCGATGCCGCCGGAGGCGGTGACCGGCGCCAGCGCATGAGCGAATTCCAGAAGCGCGCGGTCGCCGTAACGATCGCCGTTCGCCGTAGTGCGGGCTTCGGTCAGCCCGTCGGTGTAGAGAAGAAGCGTGTCGCCGACCTCGAGCCGCTCTTTCCTGGTGACGATCTGGGCGTGCCGGATCGCCCCGATGAGCTGACCGCCCCAGGTGTGCATTTCCTCCACGCTTCCGTCGGAGCGCAAGAGCAGGGCCGGCGGGTGCCCGCCGCCTGCCAAGGTGATGTCGCAACCCCCGCGATCGGGTGTGGGCTCGATCAGTCCGAAGATGATCGTGCAGAACCGTGGATTGTGGCCGTGGTGTCGCTCGGTGAGCGTGGTGTTGAGCATGTCGAGGACGGCGGCCGGATCCTGGGTGTAGGCGGTGGCCGTGCGCAGGGTATAGCGGGACAAGGAGGTGAGGGCCGCGGCGGGAGCGCCTTTGCCGCAGACATCGCCCAAGAACATCCCCCAACTGCCGCCGGTGATCGGGAACAGATCGTAGAAGTCGCCGCCGACCTCGTCGGCGGAGGCGATGTGGTAGTACGCGGCGACCTCGAGGCCGGGAACCTCGGGTAGTTCGGGTGGTAGCAGTGTGGTCTGCAGAGTGGCGTTCAGACGCTGGAGACGTTCACGCTCCTGCTCGGCTTCCCGCCGTGCCCGCAGCAGCTCGGTCTCGTAGTCGCGGCGCTCACGGGCATCGAAGATGGTGGTGCGGATCAGTAGCGGTTGTCCCTGGCTGCCCGTTTTGACCAGCGAGCTCACCAGGACGGGTAGTCGGCGACCGTCGGTGGTCTTCATCTCCAGGGCGATGCCGCGGATCTGCCCCTGCATGCGCAGCAGTGGAGCGAAATGGGTCTCGTGATAGAGGCGGCCACCCACGGTGAGCAGGTCGGAGAAGTGCTTACGGCCGACCAGTTCGTCGCGCCGCCAGCCCAGCCAGTCGAGCAGTGTGGCATTCACCTTGGCGATGCGACCGTCCAACGAGGTGGAGAGGTATCCGCAGGGCGCGTTCTCGTACAGGTCCTCGGCGCTGTCCTCGAGCAACGCGGCGAATGCCGCGTCGTCATCAGTCCCCGCTCCGAGAGCACTGCCACAGTCTCGGTCGCCCGCGGCGCCCGTCATCCGGTCTCGGCGGCGAAAGCGGCTATGGCGGCGGCGGTCTCCGCCGGAGCACTGAGCTGGGGACAGTGGCCGGTCGCCGTCAGCGTGACCAGTCTGCTGCCCGGAATCCGCTCGTGGACGAAGGCCCCGACCTCGAGTGGGGCGATAGCGTCATCGGAACACTGGAGTATCAGAGTCGGTACACCCACCGCCTCGAGATCGGCCCGGTTGTCGGCGAGGAAGGTGACGCGGGCGAAGACGCGCGCGATCTCCGGGTCGGTACGGCAGAAACTGTTGTTGAGTTCCTCGGCCAGTTCCGGGCGGTCGGGGTTGCCCATGATCACCGGCGTTATCGCACCCGACCAGCCCAGATAGTTCGCATCGAGCGCTTCCAGGAGTTCCTCGATGTCGGCGGCGCTGAAACCGCCCCGGTATCCGGTGGCCGGATCGTCGATGAAGCACGGCGAAGGAGCCACCAACACCAGTCCGGCGAAGGCCGCGGGCTCGCGGGCGGCGGCGAGCACTCCCATCGTCGCACTCACCGAGTGCCCGACGAAGATCACCGGCCCCAGATCGAGTTCGCGAAGCAGCGCAAGCACATCCTCGACGTACCCGTCCATGCTGGAATAACGCTGCGGGCTCCACGCCGACAGATCCGAGCGGCCCGCACCCACGTGATCGAACAGCACAACGGTGAAGTCACGCTCCAGCACCGGGACGACCAGCCGCCACATGTGCTGGTCGCAACCGAAGCCGTGGGCGAGCACGACCACCGGTGCACCGGTCTTGCCGCTGACGGTCACATGGTTCCTGCTCAGCACCTTCACACAGACACCTTCGCAGAAAACTCGCGCGAACGCCCGCCGCCGGTCGTTCTGCCTGGCAGCGGGAAGGTGCCCGCCGTCTGCGCAAGCCCGACCGGGTGAGCGCATCGGAGCGGATCGCCGCTTCGTGAGCCGGTCACTACGGAGCAGGCGGCGCGCACGCCGTGGACCGCGGTGCACGCGTGCAGCGTCAGGTCTGGGGTGGCCAGCGCCCTCGGCCACCCCAGACCCAACACCTTTCAGTGTGCGAAGAACGCATGCTCTGACGGCGGAAATTTGCAGGGTTTGCGCACCCAATAACCGGGCCGGCTCAGATCGCGAATATTTCCGACCGAACGACTCGATACCGGGCGTGCCTGCGGCCCGAACTACGTTTCAGCGCGCGGATGTCTCCGGCGGGAGCCCGGACGGTCGCTGGGTTCGCGTCGCCTCCGCGGCAGGCGCCTCTCCGGTGAGACGTCCGGTCCGGCTCATCCCTAGGAACATCGAACCGAGGCCGAGCAGTACCGCGAATGCGCCGGCGACCACGTTGTTCCAGATCGTCGATGTCGTATCAACGTCGCCGCTGACCACCCAAGGAGCCAGGATCGTCCACAGGCCGATCAGTGGCGCGGCCCAGACGATGCCGTGGGTCCGGCCGTATACCGAGGCGAATCCGAGGGCCAGCATCGCCAAGGCGATGCCGACGACGAGGTTGTTGACGGTCAACGTCGAAAAGCCGTTGAATCCCACAACCCACGGGGAGATCGCGATGTAGAGCCCGGTCAGGAACATCAGGCCGGTGACCGCTTGGGCGTCGGGCGCCTCCGAGGCGCGCTCGTACTTCTCCCGCAACTCCACGATGTCGGGATGCCGACTCATCATGGTTTCACTACTCATATTCTCCACCACCCTTCAGACGTAGTGGCGAATCGAAGCTCTCCCGAGCCGGGCAGCCCGCGATCGGTCCCGCAACGCGGCCCGTCCTGATCGCCGCTCACTTCTATATCACTCTGTGATAGTATCACTTCATGATGCATGAGTCGATGCCATCACCCGAACATCCCAGCGACCAGGAGTATTCGCGACTGCTGGCGTTCCGGGCCGGGCTTCGCCGGCTCCTGCGTTGGAGTGAGCGTCGGGCAGCCGAAGTGGGACTCACCGACACTCAGCATCAGCTGCTACTGGCGATCCGTGGGCATTCCGCCCTGGACGGTCCCAGCATCGGAGACATCGCCGGCTACTTGTCCGTCCGCCACCACAGCGTGGTGCAACTGATCGATCGCACCGAGCAACTCGGTCTCGTCGCCCGCAAGCGGGGGCAGAGCAACGACCGCCGCGTCGTCCACCTCACGCTGACCGAGGCAGGCAAGGAAACCTTGGCCCTCCTCGGCGCCACCCATCTGGAAGAACTCCGGCGACTGACCCCACTCCTCGGCGCGCTCGACGACCTGCCCGCCGTGCCGCAGGCAGGATGAGCACGACCGGCCACCCGAGTCGGTGCACCGCTGAACCGGTGTTCATCGCAGGGTGAGCGGGGTTTCGGAATCGACGTGGGTCAGTTTCTGCGGGTTGCGGACGTAGTAGAGGCCGGTGATGTGGGTGTCCTCGACGCGCATCGCCATGACGCCGTCGAGTTCTCCGTCCACATACAGAGCCAGTGCGGCGCTGCCGTTGACCGTGGTCGCCTCGACGGTGAGCGCGACGTCGTTCCCGGTGAGGCCGCCGACGATGAAACGGGCCACCTTGCCCGCACCGATGATCGGACGCGGTGTGGCCTGCTTGATACCGCCTCCGTCGCTGATCGCCACGACGTCGGGTGCGAGTACGTCGAGCAGGCCTCGCAGATCCCTGGTCTCGAGCGCGCGCCGGAAGCCGCTTCGACCTCGCGCGGGGTGACCGAACGGCGCGGTCGCCGGGCTTCGACGTGGCGACGGGCGCGGTGGGCGATCTGATGGACGGCGGCGGGGGTCTTGTCGACGGCGGCCGCGATCTCGTTGGTGCGATTCGCGCCGACCCGCCGTTTCGCCGCTGTTCGAGATTCGGCCGACCGGATTCCAGCTGAGAAAACGAGTGCTCGCGGACAGCGGCGTTGCCCCGGCCTGGCGCACACCAAGGCCGCTGCCGTCGCCGCGAGGCCGCGGAAGGAGGCCTGGCTTCGCGTGGAACCGCCGAGGCATCGAACCCGACGTCCCCACGAGCCCGAAGTCCGACGACCGTAAGTGGCACTCGCGCCGGCGCTCTCGGTGACAACGGACGGCGCCGACCCGGTTGCACCGAGAGCTCCGCATGCCCGGCGCCACACGCCGCTCAGTCGTCGAATTCCGAAGGCGCATCGAGATCTACCGGCAGAACTCGGGGCCGACCGCAACTCTGTAACGTGTTGCGGCGTAACGCCGAATGATCCCATGACTCAGCCCGTACAACACTTTGGAGTTCATATGCGAACCTCGGCTCGAGCGATAGCGATGTGCCTGGCCGCTCCCGCTGTGGCAGTCGTCCTCACGGGAATGGTTACCGGAACGGCTGCCGCCGAGCCCGGCTGCTCAGGATCGATGAACGGCCCATGGTCCTACAACGGGACCTGCCAGGGCGATGCGGGCAGCTACCGACTCGAGATCGACTGCGTCGGATACGACTTCACCGCCAATCCGCCGATCTTGGGCCAGTACACAACGCGCAAAGACCTGCCTGTCGGACAGGCGGGCACGGTGGCTTGTTTCGGGCCCAACTGGTCCAGCGCCGGATGGGGAGTCGGCGCGCGCATCTTCCGGCTCTGACTCGAGAAGATCCGACGACCGCCCGCAGGCCGGCCTCCACTTTTCGACACCGCACCATCAGTGACCTACGACACCTGACCGTCCTGTTACGGAGCTCGGGTCGCCGGCGTCTTGTTTTCGTCCGATAGACGACGAGAAGGCGAGGAGCCGACCATGAGCGGGCCCACCACACACAAGACAGTTGCGCTGATCACCGGCGCGAACAAGGGGATCGGCCGTGGGGCCGCCGAACAGCTCGCCGCGCTGGGTACGACGGTCCTGCTCGGAGCCAGGGATCCGCGGCGCGGAGAGGAGGCAGCGGCGGCACTGCGCGCGTCAGGCGGCGACGCGCACGCCATCGTCCTGGACGTCACCGATCCGATCACCATCGGGGAGGCGGCAAAGCGGATCGCGGAGCGTTTCGGACGGCTCGACGTGCTGATCAACAACGCCGGAATCACCGGCTCCGGGCAGGTCTCGCCGCAGGACGCCTACGATCAAGTGCCCAGTACTGTCGACCTGCAGATGGTCCGGACGGTGTTCGAGACCAACGTTTTCGGGGTGATCGCGGTGACCAACGCAATGCTGCCGCTGCTGCGGCGGTCGTCGGCGCCGCGCATCGTGAATGTCAGCAGCCACGCCGCTTCGCTCACCCTGATCAGCGACCCGAACGGCCCCTTCGCGGGGTTGCTGCCGTCGGCCGCCTACAGCCCTTCCAAGTCCGCGCTGGCCGCGCTGACCGTCAACTACGCCAATGAACTACGCAAGGACGGCTTCCTCGTGAATGCCGCCTGCCCGGGCTACGTCGACACCGACAGCAACAATCACACCGGGTTCCTCACGGTCGCGCAGGGGGCCGCGGTTCTGGTGCGCCTGGCCACGCTCGACGCCGACGGGCCGACCGCGGGCATGTTCAGCGAGGACGGCCCCGTGCCCTGGTGAAGCCGAATCGGACCGGTGCGACAGCCCGCACAGCGCGGGCGCGACCCTGACCAACGACGGGTGATCCATGGCTTCGCTCCGAGGAGAGCTTGTCTTCTGTCCGGGCGTGCACGCGCAGGCGCTGTCAGCCGAGGTCGTCGCGTACCTCGATCCCCAGCGACTCCAGAGCCGGCCGCTTGTCGTGGAGTTGACTCCGCAACTCTCCCGCAAATTGCCTCGGAACAGGAGATCAGTCGACGCCCCGCCCCCCGTTTTCGCACGAATTCATCAACGCGGCGACTTCTGGAGTGCGGGGAAACAGCGTAGTATTCAACTAGGTCGGGACTGTATCTGGAGCCCTATCATGTTCAAGAGAAAGAATTCACACACGAAGTTCGCCCGGTTGGCGGCTGCCACCGGTATAGCCGCAGTTGCTGCGATTCCGGTCGTCGCATCCGCGGCGCAAGCGCCTACCGCGCAAGCGACCACGCCCACGTCTGCAACCCAATTCGTCGACAGCCCTGGTTGGGGTAACGGCGGCGGTTGGGGTCGCGGCGATGGTTGGGGTCGCGGCGGCTGGGGTCGTGGCGACGGTTGGGGTCGCGGCGGCTGGGGGAATGGCGGCTGGGGTAACGGCGGCTGGGGCTGGGGGAATTGGTGGAACCCACCCGGCTGGGGTGGCTGGGGCAGCTTCTAGCGCCGGTGACCGAGCCCGGACACGCACAGCGTGCCGGGCTCGGTTGCATCGAGTACCGATCATGTGAAACCAGATTCGACCAACCGGGCTGGAGCTGGTGACGTTGAAAATCGTGTGTGTCGGTGGCGGGCCGGCGGGCCTGTACTTCGCTATTTCGATGAAGCGGCGCGACCCGGCCCATGACATCACGGTGATCGACCGCGATCCCCCCGGGTCCACGTATGGCTGGGGCGTCGTGTACTGGGACGACCTGCTCGATATTCTGTATCGGAATGACCCCGACAGCGCCCAGGCGGTGCGTGCCGGGTCGGTCCTATGGCGGGAACAGGCAATCCATTTACGGGACGACCAGACCGCACATTTCGGGGGCTACGGGTTCAGCATGGGGCGCGCGGCATTGCTCGACGTACTTTCCCGACGGGCGCGCGAACTCGGCGTCGATGTCCAGCACGGGCGAGAGGTTCACGATCTGTCCGGCTTCGGCGACACCGATCTCATCGTCGCCTCCGACGGCGCGAACAGCCGGGTACGGCAGCTGGGTGATCATCGTTTCGGCACGTCGGTCACACTCGGCGAGAATCGGTATATCTGGCTCGGTACGGACAAGGTCTTCACCCGATTCACCTTCGCCTTCGAACACACCTCAGCCGGCTGGATCTGGTTCCATGCCTACCCGTCGGTTGCCGAAAAGATCAGCACCTGCATCGTTGAGTGCCAACCGCAGACCTGGAATGGACTGGGATTCGATTCCCAGGACAATCTGGAGAACTTGCGTGTTCTGGAGAACATATTCACCCGCCTTCTCGACGGTCACTCGTTGATCAGCAAGACACGTGGCGAATTCGCAAGGTGGAGCCGCTTTCCTGAGGTAATCAACAAAACCTGGTATCACGACAACGTGGTGCTGCTCGGCGACGCAGCGCACACGACGCACTTCACCATCGGTTCTGGCACCCGGCTGGCAATCGTCGACGCCGTCGTGCTTGCACAGAGTCTGTACGAGCACTCCGAACTCGCCGACGCGCTGGAGAACTACGACGCGCAGCGGCGCGCTGCGCTGCGCCCGATCCAGGCCGCCGCCCGGACCAGCATGGTCTGGTTCGAACACGCCGACCGGTATCTCGACCGCAGCGCCGTGCAGTTCGCTTACGCGATGGCGGCTCGGCACGGGCTACAAATGCCGTGGCGATATCAGCGACACCTGCTCACACAGGTGCCCACTGTGCGCAAGATCCAGCGTGCCATCGACTCCGGACAGCGGTGGTTGCGGGCTGTCCGACGGGGGGAACTCGCGATGTATCAGGCGCGCCGGTCATGACGGGACTCCGGCAGGTGCGGTCTACCACTCGCTAGTTCCGATAGGGCCCCTTGACGTCCAATCGGTACCGATTCGTCCAGCCTGTATCCGCCCGTCTCGGCACACTGTCGGCACGCTGGAAATAATGGCTGACCCAGGCATCGACCATTGATTCGGCACACTCACCGCCGCCGTCATGCCCAGCCGCCTTGATGTCCGATGAACGCCGATGAGATTCGAGCGCGCAGGAGGTCTACCCGGTTATGAGGAAACTTGTCTACGGGTTCAGCGTGTCCCTGGACGGCTACATCAACGACCGCGACGGCAGCATCGACTGGACCGACCCGGACGAGGAGCTACACCAGTTCCACAACGACCGCTACCGCGAGATCGAGGTCTCGCTGCACGGCCGTCGCCTGTACGAGCTGATGGCCGAGTACTGGCCGCACGTGCCCGAGGACGCGCCGCGCATCGAGCGTGAATTCAGCAGGCTCTGGACGGAGAAGCCGAAGTTCGTCTTCTCCCGGACGCTCACCGATGTCCACTGGAACAGCACGCTGATCAGCGAGAACGCGGTCGAGGAAGTCCGCAGGCTCAAGGCCGGAGGAGATGGCGTCATGGAGGTCGGTGGCGCGAGCCTCGCGGCCTCGTTGATGCCACACGGGCTCATCGACGAGTACCAACTGTTCCTTATTCCCGTGGTGCTCGGCGGCGGCACACCGCTGTTCCCATCGCTGAGCACCCGCGTCCAGCTCCGATTGGCCGAGACAAGGCACTTCAACACCGCGGTGATGCTGCGCTATCTCACCGACTGAGGCGGCGCAGGCCGCACTCTTCGGGTGATTCGAGGGGATGTTCTCCGCACGTCGGCACACTGGCCGAGCCAATCGTTCGCGCAGAGAGCTGGATACAGCCTCTGACTTGGAGCCGCCTGGGGGAATCGAACCCCCGACCTTTTCATTACGAGTGAAGCGCTCTACCGACTGAGCTAAGGCGGCGTGCCTTTCGGCCAAGCGAGTCTATCGTCTCGCGGGCCGATCACGAAAACAGGTGGTCACGGCTACTGTGCGCGGGCCGCGATGAGGGCGGCGGCCATGGCCGCGAGGGCGAAGCGGGGTTTGACGTTCAGGTCGAGCGCGTTACGGCAGGCCAGAACGGCCTCGATCGACTTCAGCAGGCCTTCGGGGCGCACACGGTCGGCCAGATCGTGGATCTCGTCGGACAGGTCGGGGTGGGTGAGCGCGATACCGGAGCCGAGCCGGGTGGCGCCGAAGCGGACGGCGAGCGCGTCCCGGTAGACGCCGGCGACGTCGATCAAGGCGCGATCGAGTGCGTCGCGGCCGGTGCGGGTCGCGCGAGACTTCTGCCGCCGCTCCAAGTCTTTGAGCACGCCGGCGGAGCCGCGGGTCGCGCTCGCCGCGCCCTTGCCGGTGCCGCCCGCACCCATCGCGGTCGCGAGTTCCTCGCGTTCGCGTTCGTCACGGGCCGCGCTCATCTGCTTGGCCTCGTCGTCGGCCGCGCGCACCAGCTCGTCGGCGGCGGCGTAGGCCGCACCGGGCTTCCCGACCGCGGTGACCAATGCGAGCGCGCGCCTGCGGCGGGTTCGCGCCTCCTCGTCGGTGGCGAGCCTGCGGGCACGGCCGACATGCCCGCCGCTGATCGAGGCGGCCCAGTTCGCGGTCTTCTCGTCCAGGTCGTCCCGTTCCCGCAGTACCCGCGCGATGGCGGGCACTGATGGCGTCACAAGGTGCACGTGCCGGCAGCGGGAGCGCAGCGTGATCGAGATGTCCTCGGGATCGACCGAGGGCGCGCAGAGCAGGAAGACCGTCCGGTCCGGCGGCTCCTCGACGACCTTGAGCAGGACGTTTCCGGCTGCCTCGGTCAACCGGTCGGCATCCTCGATGACCACCACCTGCCAGCGCCCGGTACTCGGCCTGCGCGAGGCCACCTGCACGATTTCGCGCATCTCCTTGGTGCTGATGCTCAGCCCCTCGGGCACCACCCGGCGCACATCGCCGTGTGTGCCCGCCATGGTGGTAGTGCAGGCGTGACACCTGCCGCACCCGGGTGTCCCCGAGTCGGTGCACTGCAACGCCGCCGCGAAACACAGCGCCGCAACGGATCTGCCCGAGCCGGGCGGACCGGTGAACAGCCACGAATGCGTCATCGCGCCTTCGACCGCTCCCCCGCGAGCTGCGACGGCGGCAGCCGTCAACTCGGACTCGACCACCTCCTGGCCGACCAATCGATCGAAGACTCCCGCCACGCCGTACACCCTATCGGCCCCTCCCGACAGTTTCGGGCCGATACCGGAGGGCTCGCGCCACAACAGCGACGTGCGTACTCCCACGCACACCCAGCTCTCCCCAACTGGTGTTTCGAGCCGACACCGCAAGGCTCCCGCCGCGACAGCGACGTGCGTACTCCCACGCACACCCAGCTCGGCCCGCAACAGCCGTGCTGGTCCGCCGCCGTCCCCGGATCGCGCCCACCGTCGCGGTGGATCGGAACGTCGCGCCGCCCGGACCGGCCGGGGAGACGGCGCTCGTGCCGCCCCGAAGAGCTTTGCGCGCTGGATGATGTGCCGGAGGACACCTTCAAGACCCCAAGCGTCGACGAGATCTCACGGCGGCCGCGACGAGTCGGACGCACTCGACCGCCCTGTCCGAGACTAGGAAGCGCGCTGCTGCGTGCTGTTCGCCCCGTCCAGCGCCTCACGGATGATGTCGGCGTGCCCGGAGTGATGCGCGATCTCGCGCAGGATGTGCAGCACCGTGTAGCGCACCGACTGCCAGATGCGCTCCGGCACCCACGGCGACGTCGGCGTGGGGATCGAGGTGTCGAGGCTGTCCGCCGAGCGGATCAGTTCGGCCGTCGCCGCGGCCACCTCGTCCCAAGTGGCCAACAGCCCGGTCACGGTCTCCTCGGCACCCATTACGTACTCGGCGCCGAACTTCGAGATATCCAGTTCCGCGTTCTCGTCCCGCTGCACGATCACCGAGGTCCAGTGCCGTTCACAGCTGACCAGGTGGTGCAGCAGCCCGCCCAGGGTCAGCTCGCTCACCGTGGTCCGCTGTCGCGCCTGCTCGTCGTCGATGCCGCGCAGGGTGATACGGAAGAGCTCGCGCTGGTCGGCGAGCATCGCGATCAGATCCTCGCGCTCCTGTTCGGTACTCATGGCGCTCAGGCTACGGGTGTCGCCACGCCTCGGAAACTCACGACTTCCCGACGCCGGTCTTCTTCGCCGCCGTCTTCTGCGCCGCGGTCTTCTTGGCCACCGTCTTCGTGGTGGTCGCCTTCTTGGCTGCGGTCTTCTTGGCCGCGGCCTTCTTGGCAGGGGCCTTCTTCGCCGCGGCCTTCTTGGCGGTCTTCTTCACCGGCCCGCGGGCCCGCCGGTCGGCGAGCAGTTCCATGGCCCGCTCCGGCGTGATCGACTCGATCTCGTCGCCCTTGCGCAGCGTCGCGTTGGTCTCGCCGTCGGTGACGTACGGGCCGAAGCGGCCGTCCTTGATCACCATCGGCTTGCCGCTGGCCGAGTCGTTGCCGAGTTCACGCAGCGGGGCGGCGCTGGACGCCTGCCGCCCACGGCGTTTCGGCTCCGAGTAGATCTTCAGCGCCTCCTCCAGCGTGACGGTGAAGATCTGGTCCTCGGTGCTCAGCGAACGCGAGTCGGTGCCCTTCTTCAAGTACGGCCCGTAGCGTCCGTTCTGCGCGGTGATCTCCTCGCCGCCTGCCGGGTCGGTACCGACCACACGCGGCAGCGACAGCAACTTCAGTGCGTCGTCGAGCGTGATGGTGGCCAGGTCCATGGACTTGAAGAGCGAGCCGGTACGCGGTTTCGGCGCAGCGGCCTTCTTCGCGGTCTTCTTGGCGGGTTCCTTACCCTGCTCGACCTGCGGTTCGGGCAGAACCTCGGTGACGTAGGGACCGAAACGCCCTTCTTTGGCGACGATCTCGTGACCCGACTCGGGATCGACGCCGAGCGAACGACCCTCCTGCGGCGTCGCGAACAGTTTTTCGGCGACTTCGGGGGTCAGCTCGTCCGGCGGGAGATCGTCCGGCAGGTTGGCCCGCTGCGACACCGGATTACCCTCGGGGTCGTCGGGATTCGCGACCATCCGCTCGAGGTACGGCCCGTACTTGCCGACCCGGACGACGACGTCGCGTCCGTCTGCATCGCTGAACAGTTTGATGGAGTTGATCTCGCGGGCGTCGATGTCGTCGAGCCGCTCCCCCACCATCTTCTTCAAACCGCCGGAGCGCGCGACCGACCCTTCCACGCCGTGATCGCCGCCGAAGTAGAAGCTGGACAACCAGTTTCCGCGCTGCTCGCGCCCACCGGCGATGGCGTCGAGATCGTCTTCCATCGCGGCGGTGAAGTCGAAATCGACCAGGCGGCCGAAATGCTCCTCCAGCAAGCCGATCACGGCGAACGCTACCCACGACGGCACCAGCGCGCTGCCGCGCTTGTACACATAGCCGCGGTCGAGAATCGTCTTGATGATCGACGAATACGTCGAAGGGCGGCCGATGCCGAGCTCTTCGAGCGTCTTGATCAGCGACGCCTCGGTGTAGCGCGCGGGCGGGTTCGTGCTGTGCCCATCGGGATTCAGCTCGACCGCGGTAACCGCCTGGCCTTCCTCCAGCGCGGGCAGCCTGGACTCGGCGTCGTCGGACTGGCCACCCGCCTCCTCGTCGACGCTCTCCACATAGGCCTTCAGGAAGCCCGGGAAGGTGATGGTGCGGCCGGAAGCGGAGAACACGCACTCCTCGCCGGTGCCCGCGACGCCGGTGATGCGCAGCGTCAGCGTGGTACCCCTGGCGTCGGCCATCTGGGAAGCGACCGTGCGCTGCCAGATGAGTTCGTAGAGCCGGAACTCGTCGTTGTCCAACCGCGCGTGCAATTGGCCGGGCGTGGCGAACGTGTCGCCCGCCGGACGGATCGCTTCGTGCGCCTCCTGCGCGTTCTTCACCTTGCGGGTGTACTGCCGTGCGGTCGGGTGCACGAACTCCGAGCCGTAGAGCTGGGTGGCCTGCGCACGGGCCGCGGCGATGGCCGACTCCGACAGCGTCGTCGAGTCGGTACGCATATAGGTGATGTAGCCGTTCTCGTACAGACGCTGCGCGACTCGCATGGTCCGCTCGGAGGTGAAACGGAGCTTACGTCCCGCTTCCTGCTGCAACGTGGAGGTCATGAACGGCGGATAGGGCTTGCGTGTGTACGGCTTGGCCTCCGCCGAGGAGACCACCAGGTCGGTGCCGTCCAGCGCCTCGGCCAGCCGCCGCGCGTAGCCCTCGTCCAGCACGACGACGCCGCCCGCGGCCTTCAGCTGCCCGTCCGATCCGAAATCGCGCCCGGTGGCGACCCGCGCGCCGTCGACGGTGACCAGGCGGGCGCCGAAGGTCCTCGGATTGGCGGCGTCGCTCTCCTCGCCGTTGCCCGCGTCCAGCTTGGCGGCGATGTCCCAGTACTCGGCCGAACGGAACGACATACGCTCGCGTTCGCGCTGCACGATCACCCGGGTGGCCACCGACTGCACGCGGCCCGCCGACAGCCGCGGCATGACCTTCTTCCACAGCACGGGACTGACCTCGTAGCCGTAGAGCCGGTCCAGGATGCGGCGGGTCTCCTGGGCGTCGACCAGATCGTTGTCGAGGTCGCGGGTATCCGCGGCGGCGGCCTGAATGGCCGGTTCGGTGATCTCGTGGAACACCATCCGCCGGACCGGCACCTTGGGCTTGAGCGTTTCCAGCAGGTGCCAGGCGATCGCCTCGCCCTCGCGGTCCGGGTCGGTGGCCAGGTAGAGCTCGTCCGCGTCTTTCAGCAGGCTCTTGAGCTCGGTGACCTTGGCCTTCTTGTCCGGACTGACGACGTAGATGGGTTCGAAGTCGTTGTCCACATCCACGCCGAGGCGCGCCCAGGACTGGCCCTTGTACTTGGCCGGGACATCGGCCGCGCCGCGCGGCAGATCCCGGATATGACCGACCGACGCCTCGACCGTGTAGTTACGACCCAGGTACGGCGCGATCTTGCGGGCCTTGGTCGGGGACTCGACGATCACGAGACGACGCAGGGCACGGCCCTGGTCGGCTGCACCGCGGTCTCGTGTTGCCACCGGCGAATACACCTTTCCTGATCGACCCGCGCTGCGTAGTTTCCGCTGTGCGCGGCTTGGGGTGAGCGGCTGCGACGGCTGAACGTCGCACCAGACACGTTTATACCGTGACGCCGCGTGTGGTCGAGTGCTTGCGACTCGAACCACTGAGCGTACGCCCGGAAGTTCGAATCAGTATGCCTTGCCGTTTCGCCACACCTGCGCCGCGGCATGCTCGGCGGATCGTTCCGCCGGCTCACACGGGCCGTGACTACCCCAGATATAGCTCGTCCCTCACCCCGTTACCGGTGGTGAGGGACGAGCTGTGGATCCTCGCGCCGCTCAGCTGAGCGCACGCACTCCGGTGGCCTGCGGGCCCTTGGTGCCCTGGCCGACCTCGAACTCGACCTTCTGGTTCTCCTCGAGGGTGCGGAAACCCGAACCCTGGATCTCGGAGTAGTGGACGAAGACGTCAGCGGAGCCGTCCTCCGGCGCGATGAAGCCGAACCCCTTCTCCGCGTTGAACCACTTCACAGTTCCCTGTGCCATTCTGTTCCTTCTCTTTTCTTACCGGAACGGCGGACAACTGGGTTCGTCCACCGGGTCCGTTCCGACCGCTGTACTGTTGGTTCCCCCTGCAGGAAAGCACCAAGCACACCGTTCGCAACATCGATCCTGCTGACGGTTTGGACTTTGGATCCGTCCCTCGAACACAGAAGCTTGCGACCAGGAACCAGTGAACCATGTCTCCGGGCAATTCAACAGTCGAGTTACCGACAATTTGCAAAAAAGTTGATCTTGCGAATGTGCAGGTGAGGGACACAATGGTGGAATCCAGACCTATGGTTCGTTTGCTTGGTGATAACCGAGTCGACGTTCAGCAAAGAAGCTGTGACCCAGGTCGCTATTTGGTATCGAAATGGCAGGTGGGGGTTCCCGGACGCACACGTTTCACACTTCCGGAGCGTGTGGCGGGGTTCGCCTCGTGAATCAGCCGGACTCAGCGCTGCGTGGGCGGCCTCCCGCGGGGCCCAGCTACGGGACATCGTTGCTGAACCGTGTCCTAGCCGGGGTGCCGCACAACGACCCCCGGCTGACGCATGTGGTCGAGCTGCCCGCGCGTCCTGCCGAACACTCCGCGTGGCCCGCCTGGGCGTCTCCGGAAGTAGTTGCGGCATTACGCGGCACGGGCGTCGACGCGCCGTGGCGCCATCAGGCGCAGACGGCGGACCTGGCGTTCCACGGTCGGCACGTGGTGGTGAGTACCGGGACCGCCTCGGGCAAATCGCTCGGCTACCAGCTTCCGGTGCTCACGGCGCTGCAAGCCGATCCCAAGGCCACCGCACTGTATTTGTCGCCGACGAAGGCGCTCGGCGCCGATCAACTGCGCGCGATCGGCTCGCTCGCGCACGAAGGTCCGTTGCGCGATATCCATCCGGCCACCTACGACGGCGATACCCCGGCCGAGATCCGGCAGTGGGTACGCGCCAACGCGCGGTGGATATTCACCAATCCGGACATGCTCCACCTGGGCATACTGCGGTCCCACCAGCGCTGGGCGCGCGTGCTGCGCAGGCTGCGTTATGTGGTGGTCGACGAATGCCACGCCTATCGCGGTGTTTTCGGCTCGCATGTCGCGCTGGTACTGCGCAGGCTGCGGCGGATCGCCGCACGATACGGCGCGGACCCCGTGTTCGTGCTCTGCTCGGCGACCTCGGCCGACCCGGAGGAAGCCGCGTCGCGCCTGATCGGCGCGCCGTGCACCGCGGTCGCCGTGGACGGATCGCCGCAGGGGCCGCGAACCGTCGCCCTCTGGGAACCACCGTTGCTCACCGCGGTGACCGGCGAGAACGGGGCGCCGGTGCGCAGGCCCGCCACCATGGAGGCGGCGCGGATCATGGCGGAGTTGGTGGCCGAAGGCGCGCGGACCTTGACCTTCGTCCGCTCGCGCCGCGCCGCCGAACTCACCGGCATGGAGGCCAGAAGACTGCTGGCCGAGACCGATCCGGACGCGGCCGCGCGGGTGGCGTCCTACCGCGCGGGATACCTCGCGGAGGATCGGCGTGATCTGGAAGCGGCTTTGTCGGACGGATCGCTGCTGGGCGCGGCGACGACCAACGCATTGGAACTCGGCGTCGATATCGCGGGGCTGGACGCCGTGGTCCTCTCCGGTTTTCCCGGAACGGTCGCGTCGTTCTGGCAGCAGGCCGGACGGGCCGGACGACGCGCTCAGGGGTCGCTCGTGCTGCTCGTGGCGCGGGACGACCCGTTGGACACCTACCTGGTCCACCACCCGGAAGCACTGCTGGACAGGCCGATCGAGGCCACCATCACCGATCCGCGCAATCCCTACGTGCTGGGACCGCAGCTTCTGTGCGCGGCGTTGGAGCTGCCGCTCACCGACGCCGAGGTGGCCGAACTCGGCGCAGGCGAAGTACTTGCCGAGCTGGCGGCGAAAGGACTGATCAGGCGGCGCGGAATCGAGGATCGCGCACGCTGGTACGTGACCGCGGAGACGCAGCCGCACGACGCGGTGGACGTCCGGGGCGGAATCGGCGCTCCGGTAGCCATCGTGGACGGCGAGACCGGCAGGCTGCTCGGCACCGCCGACGCGGGGCGAGCCCAGGCCACGCTGCATCGAGGCGCCGTTCACCTGCACCAGGGCGAGACATACGTGGTCGACGAGCTGGATCTCGATGACGGAGTGGCCTTCGTGCACGCCGCCGAGCCCGGCTGGACCACCAGCGCGCGTCAGGTGACCTCGATCGCCATCGACGCGGTGACCGATCGCCGCGTCCATGGTCACGTGACAGCCGGCCTGGCCCGGGTACGGGTCACCAGTCAGGTGATCGGCTACCTGCGCACGCTGGTCACCGGTGAAGTGCTCGATCTGGTCGAACTCGACCTACCGCCGCAGACGCTGCCCACCAGGGCGGTCATGTACACGGTGACACCGGAACTACTGGCGCTGGCCGGAATCGAACCCCAGGACGTGCCCGGGGCGCTGCACGCGGCCGAACACGCGGCGATCGGGCTGTTACCCCTGGTGGCGACCTGTGATCGGTGGGACATCGGCGGTGTCTCCACCGCCGAGCATCCGGACACCGGGCTGCCCACCGTCTTCGTCTACGACGGCCAGGCCGGCGGGGCGGGATTCGCCGAGCGCGGCTTCGCTCGACTGCGGCAATGGCTTTCGGCGACCCTGTCGGCCATCGAGTCGTGCGGCTGCGCGGCCGGCTGTCCGTCCTGCGTCCAATCACCCAAGTGCGGCAACGGGAACCACCCGCTGGACAAGGCCGCAGCGGCACGCCTGCTCACGGCCGTGCTGGCCGAACTGTCCGCCGGTGCGGACGCGTCGACCGATTCGTGACAGCGCGGAGCCGGACGCGTGACCAATTGTCGACCTTGCCAGTGCGCACGCTGGGAAGATTGGGAAACCTCCTAGTGGAACGACGCCGCTTCACCTCCACGGAATAAAAAGGATTAGATTCATGTTAACTAGAGTATTGCCACCGGTTGCATTGCGGACATGCGCATTCATCGCTATTCGATATCCCGGACCCGAACGGGAATTCCTCGGGCCCGCTTTTAACCGGCCAGTAGAATTACCGATTTCCGCTACCGTACGCGACGCAAGGGCGACCGTGTATCGAACTCGTCAGCGTTCAGCCGGCCCTGCCCGCGCGCTCGCCTGAACGACGCAATCGCCATACAGACCTATTGGTACATTCCTTTCCACAGCGACCGTGGCATCCCACTCCGCCGCCTCACAGAGGCGGATTCGCGCCCCCATCCGCCGCGCCACTTCGTGCGCCTCCGCGCATCCGGCTTCGACGCCCTCCACCAATGCACCGGCCGCGGCCAGCGCCGCCATATCGGCGGCTGCCTGCGCCCGATGCCGCGCCACCACCACGATGCCCACCTGCGCGATCAGCAGCGTCAATCCGATCAGCGCGACGAGCGCCAGGCAGGTGAAGACGGTGGCCAACCCGTCCTCCCCGGACGCGCGGTGCCATACCGCGGCGCCCCTGCGGTGTGCGAGCCGGTCGCCGCTGTGGACCTGCTCCTTGTGTTCGCCCAGGACGGTCATGTCACCCTCGCTGGGAGAATCGGAATGGGTCCTTCCGATCGACGCCTGTGCCGGAGGATGGCGACTTCCGCCGGGCACACTTCGGCGGCGTCGAACGCAGCAGACCGACCCACGGGCAGCGCTCCGGACCACCGGCAGCCCACCGCAGCACTCCGGACCAACGGCAGCCCACCGGACCACCGACGGCCCACCGCAGCACTCCGGACCAACGGCAGCCCACCGGACCACCGACGGCACTCCAATGCACGGCAGCACTCCAAACCCACCGGCAGCACTCCGGACCAGGACGGTATGGGGATCGGCGTCGCCTCGCCGACGGAGAGCGTGCCGAGAACGCGCCAGCGAAGGCACTCCGCGCATCCCGCTCGGACACCAGCCGACCGAACGGTGCGGCACCGACGACCCCCTCCTTCGGTAGGTGATGCGCAGCCTGGCCGTGCGGGAGTGCACTGTGGATACCGCTTCACTGCTCGGCCCCGGGTTCGAGGGTCGCGATCGCTTCCGCGCGGAGAGTGAGCAGGGGAAGCAGCGGGGTTCGTGCGGAGACCACGGCTATGGCACGAGTGCCCTCGGTGCGGAGCGCGATGTCGGCCGACGGCGGGGCAATGCGCTCGGCCGCCGGACGGGCGTTCGCATGATCGCCCCGTGCGGCGAGGCGGGCCGCTTCGCGGGCGGCGTCGACACAGCGGACATGGGTCGACGCCGCCAGCAAGGCTCCGAGACAGAGCACGACGGCGGCCACGAGCGCAGTCAGTGCG
>NZ_JBHVDM010000038.1:0-62108 GCF_042802775.1 Nocardia sp. NPDC057455
CAGCGCTAGTTCCCCTCTCTTACCGGTGCTTAAAGAAAGGCGCCTGTGGACAACTCGTCCACAGGCGCCTTTTCGCGATCTGAGGGTTGGTGGCCAACGCCGCACCCGTGCTCCCGCCCGCGCGGGCAACGGAAATCCGACACACTACGGAGTTCGAATGGCATTGCGGCGTTCGTGGCTTTATTGTGATCTGCGGCGTGCTGCTGATCTTGGGATGCGGTTTTGGGTGCACGTCATGCCGGTCGGATGAGCGATGTTCACCCGGCGTGCACGAAAACGACATCCGGTGAGTTCAGCATTGACGCGGCAACTCGGCGGGAAGTTCGACGAGGGCGAGGTTTGGAGCGGTATGCAGTGGAAGAAGGTCGTCGCGGCTCTGGGCGCGTCCGCGACCGTGATGTCCGGCTTGGTTTTCGGCAGTGGGTCGGCCAGCGCCGCTCCCGGTTGCCCGAGCCTGTACGTGGTGGCGATCCCGGGTACCTGGGAGACCGGGCGGGACAAGACCCCGCAGCCCGGCATGCTCGCCGGCGTCACTCGGGGCCTGCCCGCTTCCACGGAAGTCGACTACGTGACCTACGCCGCGACCGCCTTCCCTTGGGAGGGTGAGATCTACGGCAACTCCAAGAAAGAAGCGGTCGACAACGCGCGCGGCCTGATCGCGGACATGGCGCGGCAATGCGGCGCGACCAAGATCGCGCTGATCGGCTACAGCCAGGGCGCGGACGCCGCCGGTGATCTGGCCGCCGAGATCGGCACCGGTCTCAGCGTCGTGCCTGCCGATCGCGTCGCCGGTGTCGGCCTGATCTCCGATCCACGCCGTTCGCCCACCGACGTGCAGGTCGGCCCGGTCGCTGCGGGCGCGGGCGCGGGCGGTCCCCGGGTCGGCGGTTTCGGCTGGGTCAGCGATCGCACCCGCACCATCTGCGCGCTCGACGACCTCTACTGCGCGACCGCGACCGACGACTTCGTCACGCGGTTCGCCGGTTTCCTGGCTCAGGCGTCGGACGCCAACCCCGCCAACATGTGGCGCTACCAGATCGAGGCGGGCAACATCCTCGGCGATCTGATGTCCTCGGGTGGTGTCCCGGTCCTGCAGGCGCAGCTGACCGACTCGGCCAACCAGCAGCGAGCCAAGGACCTGGAGCGCTTCTACAAGTCGCAGTCCCACACCCTGTACGGCAGCTACCCCGTGGGCGGCGGCCAGACGGCCATCTCCTGGATGCACAACTGGATCGCGGGCATGGCCTGAGCAGCCCCCGAAACCGCAAGGCCCACCTCCGAGTTCTCGGAGGTGGGCCTTTCCATCTGGCCGACCGGCTAGCTCGACCCGGTGGGCGGCAGGAACTGCTGGAACTGCTGCGGCGGGCCACCTCGCCACGGGCCGTCACCCGGGCGGCCGTCGGGACCACGGCGCGGGCCGTCGTGCCGTTCGTGGCGTTCGAAGTGGCGTGGCCTGCCATCGATGTCGGCGCCCTGCTGCGGCGCGTCCACCAGTTGTACCTGGCCCTGGTCGGCCGGGGTCTCGGCGGACGCGGTCGTCGCGAGGGCCGCGAGCGGGACGGCGATCAGCGCACCGGCCACGGCGACCCGGGCCAGACGCCGCAGCGGCGTAGCGGTTTTGGAGAGCGACACGGTATTCCTTTCTCTCGAACCGTGAACCACTGTTCGGGGAGCGGCTCACCGGTCCTATCGAAGATTCCGTCACTGGGACACCGGTGCGACAGGCCTGGGAATCGGCTGGGAAGACGTAGCGCGGGCCGGTATTGCGGGGCAACAGATCTCAGGTATGCCCGATCTCGTGCACGGTGGCGGCCGTGCGCAGCACCGTCCAAGTGCACAAGAGGGCCCACCTCCGAGCTCGGAGGTGGGCCCTCTTCGATGTGGCAGGTCGGGCTAGCTCGACCCGGTCGGCGGCAGGAACTGCTGCTGCGGGCCATCCTGCCGTGGGCCGTCGTTCGCGCCACGGCCCGGCCCGTTGTCCGGCCCACGCCCCGGACCGTCGTTCGGCCCACGGCCCGGATCATCACGCCGTTCGTCATGTGCGGACCGGCGCGACCAATCGTCGTGATCGGTTATCTGCTGCGGTGCGTCCACCACCTGTACCACGCCCGAGGGTGCCGGGGTTTCGGCGGATGCGGTCGACGCGAGGGCCGCGAGCGGGACGGCGATCAGCGCACCGGCCACGGCGACCCGGGCCAGACGCCGCAGCGGCGTAGCGGTTTTGGAGAGCGACACGAAATTCCTTCCTTTCGGACCGTGGGCCGCCGGTTGGAGCGGCTCACGTGTCCTATTTCAATTCGTGTCACTGGCACATCGATGCGACCGGCCTGGCAATCGGCTGGGAGTGCTCAGCGCGGGCCGATATTGCGGGGCAGCAGATCCCAGACGTGCCCGTTCTCGTTGACGGTGGCGGCCGTGCGGCGTCCCGTACGGGAGAACAGGATCCTGGTGATCGAGCAGTAGTCGATAGGGAAGGTCAGCGGCCTTTCCAGCCCGAGCACCTCTTGCAGCAGGACGTTGATCACACCGCCGTGTGCGAACACGACCACGGTGTCCGCCGGATCGGTGGCCGCGACGATATCGGAGACGGCGGCGCGCACCCTGGACGTGAACGCCGCAGCGTCGACCTGCACCGGGAGATGCCCGGCCTTGATCCGGTCATAGGCATCGCGGAATTCGACCTTGGCGTCCTCGATGGGGATGTAGGCAGGCAGATCGCGATCGTATTCGGCGAGTCCATCGATGACATCGACGCCGAGACCCAGCTTCGCGGCGGTCGGTGCCGCCGTTTCCCTGGCCCGGCGCTGCGGGCTGCTCACCACCCGGGAAACCCGGTGATGACCGAGCGCCGCGGGCACCCGCTCGGCTTGCTCAACCCCGACCGGGGCCAACTCCGGATCGGCGGGCCCACTCGAACTCGACATCCGGACGGGCTGAGCATGGCGAACGAGAATCAACTGCACCCGCCCCACTCTGCCGCATGTCCATAACTCACTCCATCCGGCCCGCGGTATAGAGCCGATGACGTCGTTCTCGCCGTGGAGGTCGTCGCCGCCGAATCGCGCACGCGCGATCGGGAGCGCAAACCGCTTTTACGCGCGTGCGGGAATCGCTCACTTCTGGCGAGTCGAGAACGCGGGCGGCCGCCCGGTCGTCTACGTCTACGAATTGGATCCGGCTACGAAGACGTACGCGCTCACCGGGATTCACCATGATCGCCTGAAGCTGACCGTGCCGTTCGATATGGACATCGATCTGACCGACATCGATCGACTCTGAGGCGGTCGGTAGACGACGGGAAACGACGGCCCGGTTCGCTTCGCGCGAGCCGGGCCGTCGATGTCTGCCGCTAGTTGTTCTTCTTGCGCTTGGCCAGCAGGTAGACGCCGCCGATGATCAGCGCGACTACCAGCAGGCAGCAGATCGCGCCGATGATCAGGCCGCCCCCGCCCCTGCCCTTCTTCTTTTTGGCGGCCAACTCGAGCGCGGAGTTCCACGTGTCGGGGCTGGCCCACACGGTGTGGTCCAGCAAACTCGCGTTCGTCAGCAGGTCAAGGTACATATCGAGCCCCTTACGGTGTAGCGGCCTCCTCCCGGGGCCGAATCTCCAAGGGTAGCGGCCCGATTCGCTCGAGGAGACCCTTCCACGACGAAGCCCCGGTCAGCGTGGTTTCACCAAGGGGAACGGCAGCGTCTCGCGAATGCTGCGTCCGGTGATCAGCATGACGATCCGGTCCACGCCCATGCCGAGCCCGCCGGTCGGCGGCATGGCGTGCTCGAGCGCCTGCAAGAAGTCCTCGTCGAGCTCCATCGCCTCCGGATCACCGTTGGCCGCGAGCAGTGACTGCTCGGTGAGCCTGCGGCGTTGCTCCACCGGGTCGGTGAGTTCGCTGTAGGCGGTACCGAGTTCGACGCCCCAGGCGACCAGGTCCCAGCGTTCGGTGACGCCGGCGATGCTGCGATGTTGCCTGGTCAACGGGGACACCGAAGTCGGGAAGTTGATGTAGAACGTCGGCTCCTCGGTACGGGATTCGACCAGGTGCTCGTACATCTCCAGCACCACCTGGCCCGCGTCCCAGCCGTGCTGATAGGGCACTTCCGCCTTCTCGCACAGTTCGCGCAACTCCTCGACCCCCGTCTCGGGGGTGATCTCGGCTCCGATCGCCTCCGACACCGCGCCGTGCACCGTCCGCACCCGCCACTCGCCGGAGATGTCCACCTCCTCGAAGGTTCCGTTCCCGGTGGGGCGCAACGCCACCATCGCGCCGTTGGCCGCGATCGCGGCGTTCTGGATCAGCCTTCGGCAGGTGTGCATCATGCGCTCGTAGTCGCTGTGCGCTTCATAGGCCTCGAGAATGGTGAATTCGGGGTTGTGGCTGAAGTCGACGCCCTCGTTGCGGAAGGTCCGGCCGATCTCGAACACCTTCTCCATACCGCCGACGCACAGCCGCTTCAGATACAGCTCGGGCGCGATCCGCAAGTACAGGTCGAGGTCGTAGGCGTTGATGTGGGTGACGAACGGCGTGGCGTTGGCGCCGCCGTGTACCTGTTGCAGGATCGGCGTCTCCACTTCCAGGTAACCCTGAGAGTTCAACGAGTCCCGCAGCGAGCGCACCACCGCGCTTCGCTTGGCCAGCACCTCGCGGATCTCGGTGTTGATCGCCATGTCCACATAGCGCTGCCGCACCCTGGCCTCGGGATCGGCCAGCCCCTTCCACTTGTCCGGCAACGGGTGCAGGCACTTGCCCAGCATGTGCCAGTCGGCCGCGAGCAGGGAGAGCTCACCGCGCCTGCTGGCACCGATCTGACCGCTGACCTCGATCAGATCGCCGAGATCGAAGAACTCGCCGAACTCGGCGCTGCGCGCTGCGCCGACCCGGTCACGATCGATGACCAGCTGGATGTCGTCGGTCCAGTCGCGCAACACCGCGAAGATCACGCCGCCGTAGTCGCGGATGCGCAGCAGCCTGCCGCACACCCGGACCGTGGTGCCGCGCGGGGAGCGGCGCGCATCGGCGACGGTATGCGTCGGCGGGTAGGCCACCGGATAGGGATCTATGCCGGACTCGGCCAGGCGCGCCAGTTTGTCCATGCGCACCCGGACCTGTTCCGGCCTGCGCGGCAGCTGCTCCGCACCGTCGACCTCGGCGATGTCCGGCGGGCTCCCGTCCGCGTGCAGGCCGGTCACGGTGGCGGGCACCGCCGTGTGCTCGCCGGTGTGGGTCGCGGTGTCCGGCTCCTTGCCGAACCGGGGTAGGAAGCCCTCGGCCAGTGCGCTGGCCACCGCGACGCGCGGAAGCTGCCTACGTTCCTCGAACAGGAAGAACCGGGGCACCCAGTACGGCTGGTACTTCACATTCGAGCGGTACAGCGCTTCCAGCTGCCACCAGCGGGAGAAGAACAGCAACACGCCGCGCCACAAGCGCAGCACGGGCCCGGCCCCGATCCGGCCGCCCTCCTCGAACACCGAGCGGAAGACCGCGAAGTTCAGCGACACCTTGGTGATGCCGTACTGCTCGGAACTCAGCGCGAGCTGCGAGATCATCAGCTCCATCACGCCGTTGGGCCCGCCGGGGTCGCGGCGCATCAGCTCCAGCGAGACACCGGTGCGGCCCCACGGAACAAGCGACAGCATGCCGAGCACCCGCTCCTGCGGGTTGACCGCCTCCGCCAGGAGGCAGTCGCCGTCCAGCGAATCGCCCAATCGGCCCAGCGCCATGGAGAACCCGCGCTCGGTCTCGGTGTCGCGCCAGGCGTCGGCGCGGGCGATGATCCGGGCGAACTCCTCGGCAGGGATATCGCGGTGCCTGCGGATACGGACCACCACACCGTGTTTGCGCAGCCGGTTCGCGGCTTGGCGGACCGGCTTCATCTCGGGCCCGGCCAGCGAGAAGTTCCTGGTGTCCAGAATGGCCTCGTCGCCGAGACGCAGCGCGGAAAGACCCGCCCGGCGGTACGCCGTCGCACCGAGTTCGCTCGCGCCCATCACCGCCGGCGCCCAGCCGAACTGATCGGCTTGCCGGAGCCAGGCATCGATCGCCTGCGGCCATGCCTCGCGAATGCCGATGGGATCGCCACTGGCCAAGCAGACACCCAGTTCCACCCGGTAGGTCACCGCCGCCTTGCCGCTGGGCGCGAACACCACCGCCTTGTCCCGGCGGGTGGCGAAGTAGCCGAGGGAATCCTCCACGTCCGACCGCTCCAGCAACCCGCGCAGCGCCGACTCGTCGGTGCCGGTCATCGCGTTCGCCGCCCGCTGCGAGCGCAACAGGATCACCACCGCGGCCAGCAGCGCGACGGCGCCGAACAAGCCGAGCAGGAAATTCACGAACGGCGGCGGATGCCCGTCGAAGTGCTCGTTGTCCGCCAGCACCGCCGCGGTCACACGATAGATCGCCCAGCCCGGTCGCTGCACGCCCTGCGGGAGGCTGCCCGGGAACAATTCCACCAGGCCCCAGCCGAGCAGCGCGCCGATCGCGAGGCCACCCGCCAGCACACCGAGCGCCTTCCACCCGGCGCCGCGACGTACCTTGGTGTAGAACTCCGGCCACGCCGCGATGAGCACGCCGATCACGGCGAGATGCAGCACCATCGCCACCAGCGCGTGGATACTGCCCCGCTCGGCGAAGGTGACGCCGTTGACGATCGTGTAGATCGCGAGATAACCGGTCAGCAACCACCAAGCGATCCGTTTGCGGCTGGCGATCGCGCCCGCCGTCAGACCGACGACCAGCGCCCACATCAGGTTCGTGTCCGGCGCGTCGAAGTAATAGGTATCGATATAGCGGCGCGGCACCTGGGTCAGGAAACGCAGTCCCGGCGAGAGGCTCCAGAGGAAGCACAGCGCCGCGAATACACCGAGCGTCAACCCCGCGATATGCGGCACTTCCGAAAGTCGTCCGTGACCCCGGTGGGGAACCGGCGGAGTCGGTTTATCCGCGCGTGGTGCGGTGTCGAGGTGTTGCTGGGCTTGCGTGGAGGTCACGGAACCAGTGTGTACGTGAGTGTGTCGGATTTGCCAAGCCTGCGGCGCGCGTGTTTGTGCGGTGTTTGTCCGGGCGAGACTTCTTCGCGGCGGGTTCGTTGCCGGTCAGAGCCGAAGGCCGACTTTCCCGATTCCGCGCTGACCTGGGCGGAGTGGCCGATCAAATCGGTATGAATTCGATGCATATGGTCGGACGGCAAGATTTCTGCGCGGCGCGGAAGGTCCGGCTCGAGTTGCCCTGAGATCGCTGAGGGTATGGGGCGGTGTTCGGTGAGTTCGGATGGGGGAGTAAGTATTTACTTCATGTCGGAACCAGTCGAAGTGCCGATCGATGACGACGTTATTCGGCTCGGCCAGTTTCTGAAGCTGGCCAACCTGATCGAATCCGGTTCGGAGGCGAAGACGGTGATCGCCGCCGGATTGGTGCGGGTGAACGACGAGGTGGAACTGCGGCGCGGGCGGCAACTGCACATCGGCGATGTGGTCGCGATTGCCGGTCACAAAGCGATCGTGTCCGCCTGACCGCAGGCAGGGCGGCCGGAAATACGGGCCCGCCGCCGAGCCGCTCAGTCCTCGGCGCGCACGACGATGCCATCGTGGTCGCTGTAGAGCACCTCGCCGGGCACGAAGGTGACCCCACCGAACTCCACCGGCACATCGCGCTCGCCGCTACCGGTCTGCGTGCTCTTGCGCGGATTCGTGCCCAGCGCCTTGATACCGATATCCAGGGTCCGCAAGATGGCGGAGTCGCGGACCGCGCCATTGACGACGACGCCTGCCCAGCCGTTCTCGACGCCGCGCCCGGCGATGATGTCGCCGACCAGTGCTGTGTGCACACTCGCGCCGCCGTCCACCACCAGCACCTTTCCCTCGCCCGGCTCGCCGAGCGTCTGCTTCACCAGCAGATTGTCCTGGAAGCAGCGGATGGTGGTGATGCGTCCGGAGAAGGCCGCACGCCCGCCGAACTGGATGAACTGCGTGTCGCAGCTGCGGATCTCCGGGCCGATCTCGTCGGCCAGGTCGGCGGTGGCGATTACATTCTGCGATTCGGTCACGGTGCTATTTTGCAGCGCCTGCGGCGCCGCGTGTTCGCGGCCCTCCTATGGCTCGCGAACGGAACATGCTCGGTCTCGGGCTCACGTAGACGTGCGACGCCGTCGCGGTGGTCGTTCGGCGCGCGCGTCGCGTCTCGGATGTGGGCGGAGCTATCGGTGGCCGTAGCGCAGTTCGTATAGATCGCGGTCGTGGTCGGTGCACTTGCCGTGGTCGACCAAGTCGGGGCTCAGGCCGTGCTGGATCAAGCGGAAGCGGCGCCAGACGTAGCTGAGCGCGACCGTGAAGACGACCAGCGGAACGATCATCATCACGATCAAGCCGATCTTCAGGGGCAACGGTCCGGGGAACAGCAGCACCAACGCGAGGAACGGGATGATCGGACCGATGAAACGGACGAGATAGCGCTCCATGGCCCCGTGGCCGACGAGGTCGTGGGTGACCCACTCGTGCAGCTCCTCGGGGAGCTCGCGGCCGAGATCGTAGGCGATCCGCTGCCGAAGTGTGGGAGTCTTCATGCCTCTAGGCTATGCCTGTGGTATAAGTCACCGCTAGGTCTCGCTGCGGCTCAGGCGCGTCCGTGCCTGCGCTCGTAGTCGAGGCGGTCGCGCTCGTCGCGGCGGCGGGTGCCGGCGTCCGCGAGCGCGGGGTCGAGGCCGTGCTTGATCAGCCGATGACGCCGGTAGACGTACAGCAACGCCACCGTGAAGTAGATCAGCGGGATGTACAGCAGCGCCATCATCGCCAACCCCGTCCACATCGGGCCGGGCAGCAGCAGGAACAGCATGAGCACCGGGAGCACTGGCACCAGGAACCGCAGCAGATAGCGCCGCGTGGCACCGGGCCCGACCAGATCCTCCCGCACCCATTCGGACATCGATTCCGGCAGCGTGCGGCCGAAGACATAGCCGATCCGCTGTCCGAACGAGGGTGTAGCGCTCACGACTCCAGCATCCCTCTTCGGTCGGTCCCGGACATGGTGATGCGCCGCGGACGCGGCAGATCGAGCAACGGATCAGACCGAGTCCGCGTGGAACTCGGCGATCTGGGTGACCAAGTTGTGGGTCGTGTGCTGCACGGCGATCTTGACGAACGGCTCGATGGTCTTACCGAGGGCCCGCCCCGCCAGGCCGCCGGGCACGCGGTAGTCCACGATCGCGTCGACGGTGCAAAAGCCCTCGCCCTTGTCGTGGAACAGGAATGTGGACGAGACGTCGAAACCCTTGACGGACTCCACGCCGATCGCGAAGTTCCGCTCCCAGCGGACCACTCGAATCCGCGACTTCAGCGAGGCGGGGCCCAACTTCATGTGCCCGTCGAACGTGGCACCGACACCTTCGGTCTGCGCACCGACCGGGGTGAAGGACTGGATGCCGTACAGGAACCGCGACAGGTTCCGATAGTCGTTCACGTAGGCGAACGCGGACTCCGCCGAGGCTACACAATCCTCGACAATCTTCACTTCGGTCATGCGCAGACCATAACCGGGACCCGGCGGTACGGCTCAAGCTGTCACCGCCAGGGTCGCGGCGAGCCCGAAGGCGAGCGCCATCACGAGCACCTCGGCAACCGCACGGCGCAACGAGTCCTTCGCGTCCATCCGGTGATCGGCCGCCTTCGGCACCCAACTGCGCCGCCACCACCAGCCGAGGGCGAGCAACCCGAGCAGCACCACGGTCTTGGCGAGCAGGATCCGGCCGTAACCGGTGCTGACGAACGGAGTCAACCCGCCGACCCGGATCAGTCCGTTGAGCAGTCCGGTCACCGCCACGACCGCAACCAGGGGCAGCGCCACCGCCGAATATCTCGGCAGCACGACCGCCCACTCGCCGCGGGTGCGCACGACCAGTGCCAGCGCGATCAGCAATCCGAACCAGGCGCCCGCCGCCAGCGCGTGCACCGCCGCAATCACGGAACCGAACGCCTGCTGCGACATATGCCCGGTGATCGGCCGCAATGCCAGCGCGACCGCCGCGAACACCAGGACGAGGTCAGCGGAGGCGGACCCGGGCCGCCGGAAAGCCAGCGCCGAGCCGCAGGCCACCGTCGCGACGCCGGCCAGGATCGCGATCCCGACCTGCCCACCGCTGACATCGACCAGATAGATGCCGAACTCCCCGGCCCCGAGTTCACGCACCGGAACGCCGACCACGTCGGCCGCCTCGAAGACCAGCACGGCGAACTCGGCGACCGCCCAGATCCCGGCGAGCACCGCCAGCAGCCGCCACGGTGTCCGCAGGCGCGGCGCGACCCTGGGCAGCGCGGCCAATCCGAGCGCGGTCGCTCCGACGCCGTCGGCCACCACCCGGACCACGGCCTCCCCGGGCAAGGGGACCGGCCGGATCAGAGCCCAGGCGAGCGCGACGCCGAGTAGCCCGGCCGGAATGGTCAGCAGCAGTGCGGGCCAAGGCATTCGGCCGGGGGCGCGCCGGGCGCCACCCCGGCCCCCGATCTTCACCTCGTTCACCGCTTCGAGTCGCGGTTCCTGCCGCCGAACAACGCGAACGCCAGCCCGCCACCGAACAATACGACCGCACCGACGACGAACACCCACAGCGGAATCCCGCCCGAACCGTCCGAGCTGTCCTTGGCTTTCGCATTGGGTTTCGGTCCCGGCGTGCCGTTGCCCGGCTTGCTGAGCGTGAAGTGCCGTTTGCCGCTGACCGGGTGCCCGTCGGCCGAGGTCACCCGGTAGGCGATGGTGTACTCACCGACCGGCCCCAGCTCGCCCAGGGCGACGCTGACGGTCTTGCCCTCGACCACCGGATCACCCTTCGACCACAAATTGCCGTCCGGCCCGACCACGGTGAGCGACGGGAAGCTGGGCTGCAGTTCCTCGTTGAACGTGACGCTCACCCGCTCCGGACCGGCGTCGACGTTCGAATTCTCCTCCGGGACGCTCCCGGTGGCCGCGGAGTGCGCGGCGGCGACCCCCGTTGCCGCGATGCCGAATCCGAGCAGGAACAGGCCCGCCACCAAGGCGGCGAGGAGACGGCGGGTCATGCGCGCCGCCCGCGGATCACGTTGCCGAGGCCGAGCGCGACACCGAGCAGGCCGAGCGCGAGACCGATACCGCCGAGCCAGCGGGCCGTCTCGTCGTCGTGGTCGTCGTCGTCGTCTTCGGCTTCGCTGCTCACTTTGTGCCCGTCCGCCGCGTCCTCCTTGCCTGCGGTCAGGGTCACCGAGGGGGCCGGATGTTCGGGTTCGTCGCCGTCCTTGCCGACCGGCTGGTCCCAGCTGACCACCTTGCCGTCGGAATAGGTCTGCTTGGCGGGGAAGCTGACCGAATCCAGCGCGGGCAGCGGGCCGATGGACACCGCGAAACGCTGGAACTGACCGGGCGGAATACCCGGCGCACCCGGGTCGGCGGTCCAGGTGATCGCGGTGACCTCCTTCTTGTCGTTGCGTTCGACCTTGGCCGACCAGCCGGGAATCGGTTCGGTGCGAGCCGATTTCGAGTTGGGCAGGGTGACGGTGAGCGCCGTGGTGCTCGCGGTGTCCGATTCGGTGGGCACCCGGAAGGTGGCGACGGTGTATCCGCCTTGCGCCGCGCCGGGAGCGTCCACCGTGACGTGGGCCGCGGCGGTGCCGCCTGCGAGCAGGACGAGTGCCGTTGTGGTGACCGTCGTTCCGACGGCGCGCGAAATCGAGCTGTGCATGCTCAGGCCTCCTGTGCGAAGGGGAAGGGTGTCGGGGGTCAGGCCGACACCGGTGGCGCGCGCGGGCCGAGCGCCCCGAGCGGAGCACAACGTGGGGGCAGGAGGCCGGGATCCGACCAGAGCGGCGCGCCGACGATCCGCATGCGCCGCGGCGGAGCGAATATCGCGCGCAGGGCACCGGAGGCGGCGGCGTAGAGCCGCTCGGTGAGCACGATCAATGCCGCGCAGCCGACCGTCGCGGCGGTGTGCGCGAGCAGCATCCATCCGGTCGGCAGTGGGGAAACCGTTGTAGCGGTGCCGGTCCCGGGGTGGTCGTGGCCGAGCAGAACCGACAGCGCGGCGTGGCTCAGCAGTTGACCGCCACCGAGCAGCCCGGCCAGGACGGACGGGCGCGGGTACGCCCGCACGGTTCCCGCGGCCGCGCCGGCCCCGGCGGCGATCAGCATCAGCAACGTCAGCTCGGTGGAGCCCGGCGCACCTCCGCCCGCTGCTCCGTGCGCCGCCACGGCGAGTACGCCGACGAGCACGCCGACCAGGCCACCACGCAGGTGGCCGGTGATCGGGTGCGGTGGCATCGGCAGCGGGAAGGTCAGCGCACGCCGAGCCGGGCCAGGATGTCGGACTCGATCCCGGACAGTTCGTGGGAAATCGATGCGTGCACCGAACGGCGGCGGTTGGCGGGCATCTGGTCGGAGGTGTGCACGGCGGCCGTCAGACTGCCCAGGCGGTCCTTGGTGGCGGCGACGAATTTCTGCGTCTCGCCTTTGTCCTTGCCGTTCTGCGCGCCGATCTTCAGCAGCGCCGCTTCGGCATTCGTGATGCGCGCCTGCAACTTGGCGCCGTGTCCGGTGAAGTCGCCGAGCTGGTCGACGCCAACGCCGAGTTGCTGGGCGCGGCGGGTGTCGAGCTGCCCGCGCAGGAAGGTCGCGCCGCGGTAGGCGAGCGGAGCGAGCACCGGGATGAGCACACGCGCCACGCCGAGGTACTTCTTCACCTGGCCTGCGCTGAACGGATCGCGCTCGGCCTTGGCCGCCACCTTCACGGCCGCTTTCTCCTCCGCCTGGAACGCCGCGATCTGCGCCTTGGCGACCTTGCGCTGGGTGCGGGCCTCGGCGCGGCGCGCCTTGCGGTCGTTCTTCGCGGCGAGCTTCGCCTCGATCGTGGCCTTGTGCTTGAGGGCTTTCGCCTCGGCCCTGCGGCTCGGCCGCCGCTTGCGCTTCGTGAACAACCCCATCGAAGGCCCTCCGTCATGCTGGTTCGCCATGGCAGTACGACGCCGGGGAAGCCCGTCCGCCCATGTCACACGCTTTGCCGCTACCCTATCGGGTCCGCTGTGTCAGCTGCGAGGGTAGTGCGGCCCCCGCCCTTCGCACCTGCCGATTCGCCATCGTCGCCGATCGGCCCGCTCCCGTCCCGAGCGAGCATGCCCGGCGGCCGCCCGGGTCGGTCCGAAGTGGCTTCCCCCGCAGACGCCTCGAGATCCGCGCTGCCGCGAACACCCAGCGCCGCAGGCGCTGGAAATTTAACACTGTCGGGGGTAGGGACCATACTGCTAAGCGTGGATTCGGACATCGGTGACCAAGACGGTCGCAAGCGCAACGGGACGGCCGTCGATCGGGCCACCGGCGCGCCGACCGCCTTCATCGATGCCAGGGCGCTGATCGGCTGCCGCCATCGCCTGCGTCTGGACGCGACGCACCCCGACGCGTTGGTTGGCATCTCCGAGGACGCGGGCGTGCGTCAGCGCCGGGATGCCGCCGCGGCGCACCGTGCCCGGGTGCGCGACGCGCTGACCGGCGCGGATCCCGGTGCCTGGGTGGTGATCGATCCCGAACTGCGCGCCGCCGAGCGCGCCGAAGCGACGATGCGCGCGTGCGAAACCGGTGCACAGCACATCTGGGGCGGCCTGCTACCGCAGGAGCCGGACACCGGCAGGCGCGGAGGTTCGGAGATCCTGCTGCGCGACACCGACCGCGGCGGGTACATCCCGGTCATCGTGGTGAACCACAAGGTGACCGACCCGCGTCAACCCGAGCCGGCCGACTTCCACCCGACCACCTCCGACCCCTATCACTGGGATCCGCAACCGGATCCGCATCGCAAGCTGCGTCAACAGCCTCGCGACCAGCAGCGCCTCGCCCATCTGCACCGGATGCTGCAACGGCACGGTCTGGCCAGTCCGGCGCTGGTCGGCGGTGTGATCGGCTTCGACTTCGATCGCATCCTGGTGCACGATCTGGCTCCGCTGCTGGCCGATTACGACCGCCGCTACGCCGACCGGATCGCGGTGGTGCGCGGCGAGCTGCCGACCGTCCCGTCGAAGGTGCCCGAGTGCAGGCAGTGCCCGTGGTGGACGCGCGGGATCGAGGGGCCGAGCTGCGAGGGCTGGCTGATCGAACATCGCGACGTCAGCTTGGTGGCGCCCGGCTCGCGCGCCGAGGTGCTGCGCAGGCACGACATCGAGACCATCGACGAACTCGCCGCCTGGGTGGGCGAGGATCCGGAGGACTGGCAGCACGGCCCGTTCGACGAGGCCGTGGTCACGGCGCGGGCGTGGATCGCGGGCGCGCCGCTGGTGCGGCGGGTCGAACAGGTAAGGGTGCGACGCGCGGACGTGGAGGTCGACGTCGACCTGGAGAGCTTCCAGGAATACGGCGCGTACCTATGGGGAACGCTGCTCAACGGCGTGTACCGCCCGTTCGTCACCTGGGATCCGTTGCCCACCGAGGACGAGGGCCGCTCGTTCGGCGAGTTCTGGACCTGGCTGATGACGGTGCGCGCCGAGGCGGCCGCGACGGGTAGAACGTTCGCCGCCTATTGCTATTCGCGCACGGCGGAGGACAAGTGGCTGTACGAATCGGCGCGCCGGTTCGCGGGCCGCCCTGGCGTGCCGACGGTGGAGCAGGTGCGCGCGTTCGTGGACGGGCCGCAATGGGTGGACATGTTCCAAGCCGTGTCCGACCAGTTCATCTGCCCGAACGGCAAGGGACTGAAGAAGATAGCGCCGGTCGCCGGGTTCTCGTGGCGCGATCCCGAGGCGAGCGGCGAGGCGTCGATGAGCTGGTATCGGCTCGCGGTCGGCTACGACGGCGCCGCGCCCGACCAGACCCAGCGCACCCGTTTGCTGGAGTACAACGAGGACGACGTGCGCGCCACCCAGGTGCTGCGCGAATGGATGACCACCCGCGCCGACGAAGTGGTTCCCGGTCTCGCCGACTTCCGGCCGGTTACCGGTCCGCGATCGCACGGGGCCGTTCCCGGTTACGCGGCGGTGCCACCTTCGGTCACGTAGTCCGGGCGCGGCGGTACCATCGCGACGTGACAGAGCACGTCGAACAACTCGAGTTCCAGGCAGAGACCCATCAGCTGCTCGAGCTGATGATCCATTCCGTCTACTCCAACAAGGACACCTTCCTGCGGGAGCTGATCTCGAACTCCTCCGACGCGCTGGACAAGCTGCGCCTGGAGTCCTTCCGGGACAAGGATCTGCAAGTTGACACCTCGGACCTGCACATCGAGCTGGAGGTCGAGAAGGACAACCGGATCCTTACCGTGCGGGACAACGGCATCGGCATGTCGCGCGCCGAGGTCGTCGACCTGATCGGCACCCTCGCCAAGTCCGGTACCGCCGAGCTGCGCAAGAAGCTGAACGAGGCCAAGTCCGAGGCCGCGGCCGAGGAGTTGATCGGCCAGTTCGGCATCGGCTTCTACTCGACGTTCATGGTGGCCGACAAGGTCACCCTGACCACCCGCCGCGCGGGGGAGACCACCGGCACCCGGTGGGAGTCGAGTGCGGGCAGCTCCACCTACACGATCGAAGAACTCGACGAGGCCCCGCAGGGCACGTCGGTCGCACTGCACCTCAAGCCGGTGGACGAGGAGGATCACCTCTTCGACTACACCTTGGAGTGGAAGCTGCGGGAGATCGTCAAGAAGTACTCCGACTTCATCGCCTGGCCGATCCGCATGCAGGTGGAGCGGACCGTCACCGAAGGCTCGGGCGAGGACGCCAAAGAGACGACCATCATCGAGGACCAGACGCTCAACTCGATGAAGGCGCTGTGGACGCGCCCCAAGAGCGAAGTCTCCGACGAGGAGTACAAGGAGTTCTACAAGCACGTCAGCCACGGCTGGGACGATCCGCTGGAGATCATCCCGTTGAAGGCCGAGGGCACATTCGAATACCAGGCACTGCTGTTCATCCCGTCGCACGCCCCGTTCGACCTGTTCACCCGCGAACACAAGCGCGGTGTGCAGCTCTACGTCAAGCGGGTGTTCATCATGGACAACTGCGAAGAGCTCATGCCGGAGTACCTGCGCTTCGTCAAGGGCGTGGTGGACGCGCAGGACCTGTCGCTGAACGTCTCGCGTGAGATCCTGCAGCAGGACCGGCAGATCCAGATGATCCGCAAGCGCTTGGTGCGGAAGGTGCTGTCCACGGTCAAGGATCTGCAGGGCGCCGAGGACCAGACCAGTTACCAGACGTTCTGGAAGGAATTCGGCCGCGTCCTGAAGGAGGGCCTGCTCTCGGACTTCGACAACCGGGAGACCATCCTGCAGGTCTCCTCGTTCGCCTCGACGAACTCCGAGACCGAGCTGACCACGCTGGCCCAGTACGTGGAGCGGATGCCCGAGGGACAGGACACGATCTACTACATGACCGGCGAGACCCGCCACCAGGTCGAGAGTTCTCCGCATCTGGAGGCGTTCAAGGCCAAGGGCCGCGAGGTGCTCATCCTGACCGACCCGGTCGACGAGATGTGGGTCGGTTCGGTGCCGGAGTTCGACGGCAAGGCGTTCCAGTCCATCGCCAAGGGCGAGGTCGACCTGGAGACCGAGGAGGAGAAGAAGGCCTCCGAGGCGCTGCGTGAGCAGCAGGACAAGGACTTCGCGGATGTACTGACGTGGCTGGGCAAGACGCTGGAGCAGAACGTCAAGGAGGTGCGCCTGACCAACCGGCTCACCACCTCCCCGGCCTGCCTGGTCGGTGACGTGTTCGACTTCACGCCGATGCTGGAGCGGATGTATCGCGCCTCGGGTCAGGCGCTGCCGGAGAGCAAGCGGATCCTGGAGCTCAACCCGACTCACCCGCTGGTCACCGGCCTGCGCGACGCGTACGCAGGCAAGAAGGACGAGGCCGACGCGGGTACGGCGACCGAGCTGTCGGAAACCGCCGAACTGCTGTTCGGCACGGCGGTGCTCGCCGAGGGCGGTGAGCTGAAGGATCCGGCGCACTTCGCCCACATCCTCACCGATCGGCTGACCCGCACACTGTGAACCGGTCCGCGACCGGAGGACCACGTCGAGGTTCTCCGGTCGCGGCCGGTGCGGTGGGCGATGTTTCGGCCATTTCTCGGTTACGGTGACCGTCGAGGTGGCATATTCGCAGGACTGGGGAGTATGCCCCCGGGTGGCGCGGTTAGATGTGGATGCCTGAAAGGATCGTCACAACATGTCCGCAAACCCGCTTGCCGTCGCCGAGCCATGGGATCTCGTCGCCGACGGGTATGCCGAGTTCGCGCCCACTATCATGCGACCGTTCTCGGCGCGGGCGCTCGAGTTCGCCTCGCTGTCGCCGCAGTCGCGCATAGTGGATGTCGCGGCGGGGCCGGGCACCCTCAGTCTGCTGGCCGCAGGGCACGTGGCCGAGGTCGAGGCGATCGATTTCTCCGAACCGATGATCGCGCGCCTGGCGAAGGACGCCGCTGCCGCCGGGTGGACGAATGTCCGCGCGCGGGTGGGCGACGGACAGAATCTGCCGTACGAGTCCGACCGGTTCGACGCCGGATTCTCCATGTTCGGCCTGATGTTCTTCCCGGACCGCGCCCGTGGCTTCGGCGAGCTGTTCCGAGTGCTGCGGCCGGGCGGTACGGCGGTGGTGTCGAGTTGGGCGCCGATCGCGGACTCGCCGCTGATGCGGATGATGTTCGGCGCCTTGACCGCGGCCGACCCGAATATTCAAGAGCCGCAACCGAACTTCTTGAGCCTGGAGAATCCCGAGGTCTTCGAATCCGAGATGCGCGGCGCCGGTTTCGAGGCCGTGTCCATCCAGCGGCATTCGATCGCGCTCACCTTCGCGGGCCCCGAGGAGATGTGGGAGGCCATGGTGCGCAGCAGCGCGCCTCTGGAGCTCATGCGCCACAGTGTGAACGCGCAGGTCTGGGCTCGGCGCGCCGCGGTCATGAAAGCGTTTCTCGCCGAGAAGTACCGGCCGAATTGCCCGTTGTCCACTACGGCCTACCTCGGCATCGGGCACAAGCCGCAGACGTGAGAGACGGCAGCGCGCGACCCTCGCCGGAAGGGCCGCGCGCTGCCGGAGTAGCGGAGCGGGATTACCGCGGCGCCATGCGCAGCGCGCCGTCCATGCGGAAGGTCTCGCCGTTCAGGTAGTCGTGCTCGACGATGTACTGCGACAGCTGCGCGTACTCGTCCGGACGGCCGAGGCGGGACGGGAAGGGCACGCCCGCCTCGAGGCCCTTGCGGTACTCCTCGGTGACGCCGGCCAGCATCGGAGTGTCGATGATGCCGGGGGCGATGGTGTTCACCCGGATGCCGAACTGGGCCAGGTCACGCGCGGCCGGAACGGTCATGCCGTGCACACCGCCCTTGGAGGCCGAGTAGGCGATCTGACCGATCTGGCCCTCGAACGCGGCGACGGAGGCGGTGTTGATGACGACGCCGCGCTGGCCGTACTCGTCCACGGCGTCGGTCTTGGCGATCGCGTCGGCGGCCAGCCGCATGACGTTGAAGGTGCCGAGCAGGTTCACCGTGATGACGGTGCGGAACAGCTCCAAGTCGTGCGGGCCGTTCTTGGACAGGATGCGGCCCGCCCAGCCGACACCGGCGCAGTTGACCACGATGCGCAGGGGCGCGCCGGATTCGACGACCTGTGCGACCGCCGCGGCGACCTCGTCGTTGCTGGTGACATCGGCGGGAATGAGGGTGACCCCGGCGGGCACGTTGTCGCCTGCGCGCTCGATCGACTGCGGTACATCGAGCCCGAAGACGGTCGCGCCCAGGTCGGCGAAGCGCTTGGCGGTGGCGGCGCCGAGGCCCGATGCGCCTCCGGTGACAATGGCGGCGGAACCCGAAATCTCCACGATGGTCCTCTCGTTCGTGACAGCCAGTTGGCCTTTCGTCAATTGCACCCTAACCGGTGCTCACCGCGCGGCCCTGCACGGCTCCCGTGACTCGTTCCCGATCAGCGCTACCGGCGCGCACCCTCTCCGACCGGCCGGGGGAGCCGACCGCGCAGAATGAAGCAGCCCAGTTCAGCTCGACCGAACACCGGAGTCACCGTATGACCGAATCGGCCCTCAGCGCACGCCTGCCCCGCGGCAGGCACGGCTTGCCGCGGGAGCAGGTGATCGCCTCGCAGCGCGAGCGGATCCTCGTCGCGACGGCGGAGGCCATGGCCGAGAGCGGGTACGTCGGAACGTCCGTCGCGGCGATCCTGAAACGGGCGGGCGTGTCGCGGGAGACGTTCTACGAGCAGTTCCGCTCCAAAGAGGACTGCTTCGAGGCGGCCTACGAGCGTGCGGTGCAGCTGTTGCTCGACCGGATCGCCGAGGCCACCCGGACCGATGACCACGCGGACGCCATTACTCGCATGGACCGGATCCTTCGCGCCTATCTCGAGTATCTGGTGGACGACCCGGCCAGTGCGCGATTGTTCTTGGTCGAGGTCTTCGCGGTGGGGTCGGCGGCCATCGCGCGCCGGGCCCAGTTGCTGGAGCGGTTCGTCGAGTTGATCGCCGCCGTGCTCGACGCGCGGACCGAGCAGCAGCGCTTCGCCTGTCAGGCCCTGGCCGCGGCGGTCGGTTCGATGGTCACCGCTCGGATCGCGGCAGGGGACGTGGACGGGCTGCCTGCGCTGCGGGAACCGCTACTGGATCTGGTGCGCCGGGGTGGCGGACTGTATGGGGCCGCACTGGGCTCGTGCGGCGACCCATCCGCGTGAGCAGCAGCGCCGCACCGGCCAGCGCGGGAGCGAGCGCCGCGAACCCCGCGACGGCGCCGCCGTCGAGGGCCGGTGTGGCCGCGCCGAGCAGGGTCGCCGAGCCGAAGTAGAGGAACAGCAGACCCGAGCCGATGCCGATGGCGTGCTCCGGCAGATGCTTGCCGACCAGAATGCCCACCGCGATGGCGAGCGCGTCGGCGGCGACCATGCCGATGGTCGAGCCGAGCCAGACGCCTACCCAGTCGTAGTCGGTGGCCAGCGCGGCGGTCGCGAACATGGTGCGATCGCCCAGCTCGGCGAGCAGGAAAGCGGACAGCACCACGAAGAACGGCGCACCGGCGGCCTTCGGTGTCTTCGGCTTCGGATCGTCATCGCCGGAGCCGAAGTGCTCGCGCAGGGTCCACAGGCCCACGGCCAGGAAGGTGACGGCGGCGACCAGCGCGATCGCCCTGGTGGGCAGTGCCGCACCGAGGAAGTGGCCGACGCCGACCGAGATCAGATGGACCGCGGCGGAGGCCGTCGCGATGCCGCCCAGCACCACCCACCAGCGATAGCGCAGCGCGAACGTCAGCGCCATCAGCTGGGACTTGTCACCCAGTTCGGCGAGAAAGACGATGCCGATGCTCAGCAAGACGGTGGCGATCATGTGTGGCGGTTCTCCCAGGTCTCCGGCCTGCCGGTCGGAGATACGGAGGCTCCGGCCGACAACGAGGTGGTTGTCCAGGCCGAAGGTCTCGCCCACCGGACGGATGCCGGTTCACACAGCCGGACCCGGGCCCTGGCAGACCGGCGGGTCAGTATGTCGACTGTGCGATTGGGGGCTACTCCCCTTCGCTGCAGCCGACTCTACCCGCGGGATCGGCTCCTGCCAACCCGCGGTAAGCGAAATCGCTATGCGCACAATAAGTTTGGTGATCCAACCGGTGAATTTCGGTTACCCTCACGCGGCCAGCAGCATAGCCAGAACCGCGGTATCGGGATCGCTGATCGGGTCCAGTCCGACCCGGCTGACCAGCGAGGTGATCGTTCCGTCCGACTCCGCCTCCACCCAGGCGGCACGGTGCTCCAGCCCCAGATGGGGCACGCCGGGCAGCAGCACGCATCCGGAGGCCGCGCCGGCGCATTCGGGCAGCGAAGGACGGGTTTCGGAAGGAGGATGCAACATCAGCAGCGCCGGTGGCACATGCTCGGCGAAATGGCCCGGCTCGACGGCTTCCTCGCCCAGGACCGGACCTTCGGCCATCACCAGGCCGACCGTGCCGGGAGCGGGATCGTCGGGCAGATCCTCACGGACACCGAACACCGTCGAGGTGGTCAACAACCCGGGTAGCGTGGCCACGCGCACGGCCAGGACCAGCACCTGAGCCCATTCCTTGGTCGTGTCCGGCCAGCGGCCGGAGATCAAGAAACCACGCAGTGATCCGCGCGAATGGAACGGCGTGATGCCGATCGGTTCGTTCGTGCGCATTCCTGCCTCCCGTTGTCGAACCCGGGGGCGACCTTGCCCGTCCCTTTAAGTGTGGATTCCCGAATATGAACCACGAGTCACCTGGCACACAAGTACCAAAGAGTGCCAATCGGACAATCCGGCGACGATAGGCGGGCAATCGGGCTGCGTACTCGGCGGATCCGGTCCCACCTCGCCGAGCCCGAATTCGCACCGGCTGGGCGGGGTATGCGGCAACGGGTCCGCGTCGCGGGAAACCAGAACGGGCCCGCGAACCCCGCCGCGCGTGGCGGACGGATTCGCGGACCCGGTTCCGGTGCGTCGATCCGGCTCAGCCGAAGATGAGGCCCTTGGCCTGCGAAGTGGCCTTGGCGAAGCGCTCCTGCACGTCGGCCCAGTTGACGACGTTCCAGAAGGCGGTCACGTAGTCGGCCTTGACGTTCTTGTACTGCAGGTAGAAGGCGTGCTCCCACATATCGACCTGCAGCAGCGGGATGATGCCCAGCGGGACGTTGGCCTGCTGGTCGTAGAGCTGGAAGGTCAGCAGCTTCTGGCCGAGGGTGTCGAAGCCGAGCACCGCCCAGCCCGAGCCCTGCAGACCGTTGGCCGCCGCGGTGAACTGCGCGCGGAACTTGTCGAACGAGCCGAACTGGTCGTCGATCGCCGCGGCGAGTTCGCCGACCGGCTTGTCGCCGCCGTTGGGGGAGAGGTTCTTCCACCAGATCGAGTGGTTGACGTGGCCACCCAGGTGGAACGCGAGGTTCTTCTCGTGCAGGAAGATGGCGCTGTGATCGCCCGACTCGCGAGCGGCTTCCAACTTCTCCAACGCGGTGTTCGCACCGGCGACGTACGCGGCGTGGTGCTTGGAATGATGAAGCTCGTTGATCTGCCCGGAGATGTGGGGCTCCAGGGCGCTGTAGTCGTAATCCAGATCTGGCAGCGTGTACTCAGCCACGATGTCCCTTCCTATGTCGGGCCGGTTGTGCCCGTTGTTCCGAGCACAGCCAACCATCATTCGTACACCCGGTCGATTCCAACTCGGGCCCACGCCCGCGCATTCCGGTGACGCCGCTCACAGCCTGCGCGTCGCGCACCGTCACATCACGCACATCGGCCCCACGGGAAACGCACGCGTAGCATCGAACCATGTCGTGGTACGACGAACTAGTGGGGCGTCTGAGCCTCCCCGACCCCGTCATGGTCGCTCCCGAGCGAGCCCTGCCGGGGCGGGCTGGACCGCTCGACGTGCCGGATACCCACTACGTCAACGGTCACCCGATCCACCCGCCGTTTCCCGACGGGCTACAGCTCGCGGTCGTCGCGATGGGCTGTTTCTGGGGCGCGGAGAAGGGTTTCTGGGAGCTCGACGGCGTCTACACCACGGCGGTCGGATACGTCGGGGGGTACACGCCCAATCCCACCTACGAAGAGGTCTGCAGCGGACGGACCGGCCACACCGAAGCCGTACTCGTCGTGTTCGATCCCGCGGTGATCGACTACGCGGGCATCCTCAGGCACTTCTGGGAGAACCACGATCCCACCCAGGGCATGCGGCAGGGCAACGACCGCGGTACCCAGTACCGTTCGGCCGTCTTCACCTTCGGCGCGGAACAAGCCGATCTCGTCCGCTCGACAGCCGAGGCATACGGCACGCGCCTGGCCACGGCGGGATACGGGCGGATCACCACGGAATTCGTGCCGCTCCCCGGCCTGGCGGCCTTCTACTACGCCGAGGGCTATCACCAGCAGTACCTGGCGAAGAACCCGGGCGGGTATTGCCCGGTGCACGCCACCGGAGTGAGCTGCCCGGTGGGCACCGGCGCCTGAGCGCAGCGACACGAAGAACCGCACATCCGGTCAGCGGATGTGCGGTTCGCCCGCGATGGATCTCGGGTGCGGCGCTCACAGCGGCGGAGCGATACCTGGACGCATCGCTCGTGGATCACCCGCATCGTGCGCCCGCCACCACCGCGCTCCGCCCGCGACGAAGTCCGCGAGGGGGATCTGCTTGCCCCGCGTGTCGTATACGACGATGTCGTCGAACCACACCCGGACATCCAGCTCGCGCGGATCGATGCCCTCCTCCTGGGAGAACTCCAGAACGTGCGCGGACTCGTGATCATCGATCCGGGTATCGAAACTGAGCAGTTCGCTCCACAACGCCCAGCTGCTGTCGTCGAGATCGATGAACTCCCAGCCGTGCAGCCGCCCGCCGCCGAAACTGCGGATCGCCTCGTCCAGGCCGTCCAATTGCAGGGGCAGTACCTGTGGTTCCAGGTCGTCCCAGTGCTGTGTGCGTAGGGACGCGGCGACCCGGCTCACGCCGGTGAACCGCACTTGCACCCGGGAGTCCTCGGCGGCCGTCCCCTGTTCGGGGAGGGTCAATACCTCGAGGTCGAGCCGCAGCTCGTCGGTGGTCTCGTCGACCGCGAGCCCGAGACACGTGGCCTCGGACAACGCGACGTTGAGACCTTCGGTGTCCATTCCGTGGCGTAGCCCCCTGCTCACGTTCATGCGCCCAGGCTACCGATCGTCACCGCCGGATCACGGCATTTCGGCGGCGTTCTGAATTTCATGGAACCGAACGCGTCCCGGCCCCGTCCAAGTAGTTGTCGGAACCCCCTCGGCCGCGGGTTCCGAAGTCGGCGACGAATGGCCGCTCCGGGATCGTCAGGAGGGGAGTCCCGGATCGGTCATTCGCACCGCACGGCTCTTAGGGGGTGAATCCTGTCACCCATCAGGCCGGAGGGTTCTGAACCGGACCAAAGGTACGGAACGACCTCGAAGTGGTAGCTGATTAGTTGCGGAAATGCCGCGCGAACGCGGCAAAATGCCTCTGACACCTGCGGCTTGTGGATCAGGCTGTGGATTATGTGGATAACTTCGCCCGAGTTATGCACAACCCGCATCGAGCGGGGTGCCGGTCGAGTTCCGGAGGGGAGAACATACCTGAAGTCGTAGCTCGCTGTCGAGGCCGCTCCCGGGCACGGAACTGCACGGTGGTCCGCCGCCCATGGCAGGATCGAATCTGTGACGAGCCCCCACGTTCCGTCGGTCACGGTGGAGAATGTGCCTGCCGAATTCGACAGTGCGCCCGCGCCGGCCGACACGCCGCGACCGATCCTGCTCGACGTCCGCGAGGACGACGAGTGGCGGCTCGGGCACGCCCCGGGGGCGACCCACATCCCGATGGTCGACGTCCCCGCCCGGATCGACGAGCTGGAGTACGACGCGGAGCTCTATGTCATCTGCCGGCAGGGCGGCCGGTCCCTGCAGGTGGTCGAATATCTCGCGCACATCGGCTATGAGGCCGTTCAGGTCCGCGGGGGCATGGTGGCGTGGCAGCAAGCCGGCCGCCCGCTGGTCGCGGAAGGCGACCACGAGGCGAAGATCTACTGACGAAAGAACGAGGTGCGCGGGTGAGTACGGTGGTACAACCTTGTGCCCGCTGCGGTGCGCGCTGGGCCGTGCAAGGGGCGCCGATGCACTGGTGCCCGCGTTGCCGCGGCGTGCTCCTCTCGCCGGCGCCGATCGATGCGCCCGCCGACCGCCGCAACTACCGCTGGGTGGCGCGCAAACCGGATCATCGCGGCCGCAGGACGCAGCCGCGCGCCCGGTCGGCCACGCAGAGCCGCACGCCTCGGTACGCGCAGATCCCGCGCTGGGGTCTGATCGACCCGCCACCACAGGCCGGAGGCGCGGTACGCCGCCCGCTCGGCAGGTTGACCGACTCGGTGGCCGTGGTGCTCGTCGCGGCCGCGGGTGTCTTCGGGCTCGCAGCCGTCGCCGAACTGGCGCGCTATGGACTTCTGCTGCACAACCGGACCCGTCTGATCCACCCCGCCGTACTCGCCGTCTCCGACGCATTCGTGATCGGTGCCGGTGTGCTCGCGATCCTGCTCTCGCTGCTGGCGGCCTCGTCCGCGGTCGGAAGGCTGATCGAGATCAGGCAGGCGGCCTACGCCGCCGTGGGCCGGAGCGACCCGCGTTCGCCACGAACGCTGGTTCTGGGTTGCCTGATCCCGGTGGTCAACTTGCTGTGGCCCGGAATCTTCCTGAGCGAAGTAGCCGTGTTGCACGGTGATCCCCGGGCGCGCCGGGCGGTCCGGATCTGGTGGGCGGCGTGGGTGTTCGGCGGCCTCGTGGCCGCGGCCGCGCTACTGTGGCGCACCGCGGATTCGTTGCAGGCGGAGGCGGACGGCGTGTTGTTCACCGCGTCGACCGACGTGGTCGCCGCGGCGGTCGCGCTGCTGACTCTCTGGGTGCTGCGCACGATCGAGGGTCGTGACCTGCTCGGTCGTCACCGGACCGCGCGCCGCTGGCTGATCGCGGTCGACCCCGCGGTGCCGGTGATCGAACCGGTGCATCCCGGCGGGGGTGGGCACACGGCCGAACCGGCGGGCGCCGAGCCGGCCCATGAGGAAAACGGTGCTGAGGACCGTGAGCAGGAGGAGGTTATGGCCAAGTGAGCCAGGGCAGTCGCGCGCCATTCGTCGTCGCGCATCGAGGCGCCTCGGCGGCGCGCCCCGAGCACACGCTCGCCGCGTACGAGCTGGCGCTGCAGGAGGGCGCCGACGGCGTCGAATGCGATGTCCGGCTGACCAGGGACGGTCATCTGGTGTGTGTGCACGATCGCACCGTCGACCGGACCTCCTCGGGCAGCGGACTGGTCAGCGAGATGACGCTGGAGGAACTGCGGGCCCTCGATTTCGGCGGCGACGGCTCGTCCGCCTCGGTACTGACCCTCAGCGAGCTGATCAGCCTGGTGCTGGACTGGCGCAGCAGGCCGACCAAGTTGTTCATCGAGACCAAGCACCCGGTCCGCTACGGCGCGCTGGTGGAGAACAAGCTGCTCGCCGAACTCCAGCGCTTCGGCATCGCCACCCCGGCCTCCGCCGACCATTCCCGGGCGGTCGTGATGTCGTTCGCGGCCACCGCGGTCTGGCGCATCCGGCGCGCCGCTCCGCTGCTGCCCACCGTTCTGCTCGGCGAATCGTCGCGCTACCTGGGCGGCTCCGCGGCCACCACCGTGGGCGCCACGGCCGTCGGCCCCTCGGTGAAGACCTTGCGCGAGCACCCCGATCTGGTCGACAAGGCCGCCGCCGCGGGCCGCGCCACCTACTGCTGGACCGTCGACGACCCCGACGACGTTCAACTGTGCGCCGACCTCGGCGTCAGCTGGATCGCCACCAACCACCCCGGCCGCACCAAGTCGCTGCTTCCCGCGGCCTGAATCGGCTGCGCGGGGACTGTGCGCCGACCTCGACCATGGGTTTCGACAGTCGCGAGACCGCTCATTGCCCGCTCGCCGTACCGAGTCGCGTGCCCCATGCCGGAACTCGATCGCCCAGCGCACCCCTTCGAGCCGGTTTCGCGCGAAGTGAGACCGAGCATGCGCCGTTCGTGGCCACGAAAGGGCCGCGAACACCCAGCGCCGTAGGCGCTGGCCAAACAACACAGTCGCGAACACGCCGCGCCGAAGGCGCGCCAAACCGAACACTGTGTAGGTTGACCCCTCGTGGGTAAGAGCAAGCGCAACAGTCCTAAGCCCGGGGGGAACCGGGCCCAGCGTCTCGCCGAGCGGCGGGCAGCGCAGGAGCAAGCGGCACAGGCCGTCACGCGTCCGTTCGAGGGCTTGGCCGCGGAGTGCGATCTGGTCGCGCTCCGTGAGTTCGTTCCCTCGGCCACCGCGCAGTTGACGCCGGCGGCTTCGATCGCGGCCGAGCGGCCGGTCGTGCTCGCCACGGTGCTGCCCGGTGCGGTGGCCGCGCTGGTGCGGGCCGGCGACGAGCCCAGCGGATACGTGGGTGCGCAGACGCAGTCCCAGAGCGCCGACCCGGCCGCTGATCTGGCCGCGGCGATCCTGTGGACCCAGTCCGCCGAGCCCGGTGATTCGCTGACCTCCGTGGCGAGCGTCGCGGGCGGCCCGCGGCTGGCCGATGTCATCGATCCCGCCGCGCGCCTTGACCTGACCGTGCACCAGGACTTCGACTGGTGGGTGCCTGCCGGAGTCGAGCCCGACCCGCAGGTCGCCGCCACCATCGAGCAGGCCAAACAGGCGATCATGCCTTCGGCGCGGCTCGGGCTGGACGCGGACGCGATCGGTGCGGCCTGGTGGGTGGACGCGGGCGAGAAGGCACACATCCGCTGGGTGCGGCCGGAGGACGAGGATGCGCTCATGCTGGCGCTGGCTCGCCTGCACGCCTCCGGCGGTCTGCACCTCGGCGAGGGCTCCCGATTCGCCGGGTCGTTCCGTACGCACGGCGTGCTGGTCCCGGTGTTCGACCTGGACCGGGAGCGGCACCCCGACGAATGGGTGAAGCCCGCAACCGAATTCGGTGCGCGCCTGTCCGAGGCACTGGCCGTCGACGCCCCATTGACGGCCGACGAGCGCCGCTCCCGCGACGGCCTGCGGTCGCGTCAGGTCACACTGCGCTGAGCGGGTTTCATGTGAATTCCCTATTGATTCGCGGCGAAGCTTTTCGGCTTCCGCTGATATCGCTGAAAGATAGGGAAGTCGCACCGAACCTTCGGCGAAATATGCCGAAAGCATCCCGCGCCGTTTCGGTGGTCGGTGGAAAACTATGAACAGCGTCAGGCCCGGTTCCTGGTGTGGAACCGGGCCTGATCACCTTTCGACGCGAACTCCGTCAGACGGAGCCGCCCGCCACCGATGGCGCGCCGGAGGTGTCGCTCGGGCAGCTCATTTCCCGAGCGACGAATTCCTCCAGGTCGAACAGGTTCGACCCGGCGCGATCGGCGATGGTGAGCAGCGTGGTCATGTTCGCGACTTCCTCGACCTGTTCCTTCAGGAACCACTGCATGAACTGTTCGCCGAGGTAGTCGCCCTCTTCCCGCGCGGTGCTCGCCAGCTGGATGATCTGCTCGGTGACCGTCTTCTCCTGGGCGAGCGCGAGCGCGATCGGCTCCCGAGCGCTCTCGAAATGCGATTTCGCCGCGTCGATGCCGGAGATTTCGATGCTGATATCCCGGTCCAGGAAGTACCGCACGATCATCAGCGCGTGATTGCGCTCTTCGACCGACTGCTTGTAGAACCGCTTGGCCAGCTGCGGCAGGTCCGCATTGTCGAACCACACCGCGATCGCGATGTACTGATGCTCGGCATTGAATTCGTGCCGGATCTGATCGTGCAACAGGCTGTGAAATTTGCTGCGAGGTGCGTCCGGATGGCTTGACATGGCATCGACATTAGCGCTGGTCAGGTCGTGTGTCATCCAAGTGCAGCCTTATTGAGGCTAGTGTTGCCTAATTAATTCCGCGCCGCTCCAGCCATTTTCGGCGCCGGTATATCGGTGCGCGGCCGCGCTCGCATCTCCCGGGCGACGAACTCCTCGACGTCGAACAACTGCCCGTCGGCGCGGTCGATCACGGCCAGCAACGTGGTCATCCGGGCGACGTTCTTCACCTGCTCCTCGAGGAACCACCGGACGAATCGTTCGCCCAGAAAGTCCCCTGAGGTGCGGGCCGCACGGGCCAGATCGCTGATCCGGGTACTGCGATCCTGCTCGATCTCCAGCAGCAGGCCGATTGCGCCGCGCGGGCTTTCGAAAGTCGAGACGATCTCCTCCGGCCCGCCGATCTGCACCGGGAGATCGCGGTCCAGCAGGTACTGCACCATGCGCAGCGCATTGCCGTAGTGCTCGCGTGACCGGCCGTAGGCGTGACCGGCCAATTGCGGCAGCCTGTGCGAGTCGAAGTACACGGCGGCGGCGAGAATTTGCTGGGCAGCGGTGAATTCGTGACGGATCTGCGTGCGCAGCAAGTCGGGGAAGGACTCGTCGGTGTCCGGCATGGCACCGACGCTACCGCGTCAGCAGATCCTCCGGGATGGCACGGTCGCGGGCCAGTGCGTCGAAGAACCGGCCGGCCTTCTCCTTGTCCCAGAGCAGGACGTTGCCGCTGTCGGTGTCGTCGAATCCGCCGATCGGCACCGTCGTGGCGACGGTTTCGCCCCGCAGCGCCCAGCCCAGCCCGCCGAGGTTCCAGATGTGGTCGCCGTTGTCGACCTTCAGTGACTTCGCGGTGTCGGAGGCCAGTGGCCAGAGTTTGAACGGATTGGCCAGCGTAGCGCCGCTGGTCGCCTTCTTCAGCAGGGCGGCCATGAAGAGCCGCTGATTGTTCATCCGGTCGATGTCCGCGAGCGCGGTCGCCCGGCTGCGGACGAAGCCCAACGCCTGTGGTCCGTTCAATCGCTGGCAGCCCGCGGGCAGGTCGATGCCGGCGAGTGGGTCGTCGATCGCCATGGGGACGCACACGTCGATGCCGCCGAGGGTGTCGACCACGCCGGCGAAGCCGCCGAAACCGATCTGCGCGTAGTGGTCGATGCGAAGGCCGGTGGCGATCTCCACGGTCTGCACCAACAACGCGGGGCCGCCGATGGCGAACGCGGCGTTCAGCTTGTCCCTGCCCTGGCCGGGAATGCTGACGTACGAGTCGCGCGGCAGGCTGACCAGGGTGGTCTTGCCCGATTTCGGCACGTGCACCAGCATGATCGTGTCGGTGCGCTCGGGACCAACCTCGCCGCCGGTGGCGAGTTCCTGCTCCTGCTCGGGGGTCAGTCCCCCGCGGCCGTCGGAGCCCACCAGCAGCCAGTTCGTGCCGGGTGTGTCGCCGACGCGCTCGGCGTAGTTCGTCAGCGCGGGGATGCGGTTGAGCGAGTTGTCCAATTGGATGACCGCGCCGACGGCCGCGATCACCAGAACCAGCACGATCACCAGGAACCACCGGAACGGGTGGCGCTTGCGGCGCGGTCGCGGCGCTCGCGGCGGGCGTTCGCCGCGCGGCGGCACGGGCGGCGGACCCTCGCGCGACGACCGTGGTTTCCGCGGCGGCGTGTGCGGTGGACCTTCGTGATAGGGCACCGGCCGCTGGGTGGGCGCGTGCGTGGGAGCTTCGTGATGTGGCGCCGGGCGCTGCGTGGGCGCGTGCCTGCGAGCCTGCGGAGGCGGTGGCATTCGCCGAGCCTGTTCCGGAGGGACCTGCGAATATGCCAGCGGCTGCCCGTGCGGACCGGCTGTTCCGTCGCGCCGCATCACCTGGGTCGGCTCGATCGGTGGCGGTGCGCCGGAACCGGGCGGCGGCATGCGGCGGCGCATGGGAGGCTCACCGGGCCTGCCTGGCGGCGGCATCCGGCGCTTGTGCGCGTTGCGCTGGGGGTCGTCGCCGTTCATCACTGGAACTCTACTTATCGGGCGGTTGTGAGGTGTCGCATGTGGACACCGGGCGCACGCGGAAGCGGCGCTGCTACCTAATTCGCAGGCGGTGCCGCGTTGTTAGCGTTCCGGAGGGCACGGTTGCGTCACGGGAGCCACGAAACATGTCCGCGCAGAACGGTATAGCCGATGTAAGCGACCGCGTCGATGGTCGCATGCGCGAGCACCAGCGGCCACAGCCGGTTCGTGCGCTGCCAATAGCGACCGAATATGACGCCCATCACAAAATTTCCGAGCCCGCCGCCCAGACCCTGATACAAGTGATAGCTGCCACGCAGCAATGCCGTGGTCAGCAGTGCCGAGTTCGCCGACCATCCGAGCCTGCGCAGCCGGGTGAGCAGGAACGCCACCACGATGACCTCCTCGGCCAGGGCGTTCGCACAGGCCGAGAGGATGAGCGCGGGCAGCCGCCACCAGTAGTCGCCGAGGGAGGCGGGCACGATCGTCACGCTGAAACCCAGCTCGTGTGCCAGGAGATACAGTCCCAGCCCCGGCAGTCCGATGATCGCGGCGAGCGTCAAGCCGGGTAGCACGTCTGTTCGCCACCGGAGCCGATTCGCCAGCCCGATCAGTCGCGGTCCGATGCCGCCGCGCCACAGCAGATACAGGCCCAACGCCGCCCACCCGGCCAGGCGCAGCACGCTGAGCAACTGGAACAGCAGGTCGATGGTGGACTGCGTGGATCGCGACGGGTTCAGCGCGACGGTCCGCCCACCGATCCCGCCCGGCGCGAGCGTACTCTCCACCAGCGAGAGCGCGGCGCTGAGCCCGCTGAGCCCGAACGTGACCAGCAGCACCACGGTGATCTCGAGTTTGATAGCCAGCCGCTCCTGATCGGTCGGCTCGGCCTCGTCCCCCTGGACATCCGCACGCATGGCTCGAATCTATTGCGCTCGCGCGCCCCGGCGCGCGTCGCGTCGCCGACGGAATCCCGCGACGGGCTGGAGGCCACCCGGTCCGACTCGGTGGACGAGGTCACCCTCCGATGGGGCGGCATCGACTCGGTCTGTGCACGCGGCCAACCGGTCGAGCCCGAGGCGGCCTCGAGAGCGGATTTCGGCATCGCGCGGTCGTCACTGCGCGATCGGGACGCGGCATCCCGGAGTAGCGAGTCGTTCCGTGCCGAAGCGTCGGGCCTTGCGTCCGCGAGCGGCGGCGCTGGGGACGGAGCCGGGTGCGTCGTCGAGCCGGATCAGATGCGGCGCAGGCCGTTGAGGAACGGGCAACCTGCCAGGGTGCGTACGGCCCGGCTGAGCCCTTCGATGTCGTCGGCCGGTGCGCTGAACGGCAAGCGGAAGTCGTGGTCGCCGTCGTGCCCTTCCACCCGGAGGGTGAGCCCGTACCGGTCGATGGCGAGCGGGTGCACGATGCCGCGTTGCAGGTGCGGCGGCAGGTGCCTGGCCAACTGGGCGACGATATCGGCGTGGTCGGCCTGCATGTGCTGTAGCCACGCGGATTCCATGGCGCAGAACGGATCCGGCTGTGCCAGCCGCAGCTCGTCGCTGCTCACCGATTCCGCGCCGGTCGAGTCGGCCACCACCGCGGAGTCGATCACCAGCCGCAGCAGCGTGGCGCCGAAGCCGATGTCGAGCAGCGCGGGATGCGGATGGTCCTTTGCCACCTCGGTGGCCAGCGCGCGCTGCGCTCGGGCCGGCACCGCGCGCACCCAGCCGCGCAGCCAGACCAGTGCGCGCACCGGCTCGCGCAGCGGCAGCGGGGCGTGGTCGGTGAGTTCGAGCACGGCGGGCGCGCCCTGCTCGCCGGAATTGCCGGCCAGGATGGCGGCGACCGAGGCCGTGGGCACCGCGATCACGGCGTCGCCGCACTGGCGTACGTGGTGCACCGACGCGGGGGTGGGATCGGTGCCCGGCATGGCCAGCACCGCTTGCTCCGCGTGGGCGCACGCGCTGCGCACCCGCTCAGCGGTGGACGGTGCGACGGTCGAGGACGGACGCGGCATAGAAACCTCCGTGGAGCGGGCGGCGCGCAGTGTTGATTAGGTTACCCTAAGCTAAGTGACGGCGCGTGGTTCCGCAAGCGTTCCGATCGAGCCGAATCGAAGCGAGCTGAACTGTGCATCGCGGTCGGCCGCGGCGAACAGCACGAGCATCTGAATGTTGAGCCAGTTCAGCTGCGCAGCATCGCCGAGCAGCACGATCTGCTCGCCGCGGACATCCGGTCCCGCGCTGGCAGCCGATCCGGGGTTGAACAGGGTTGTTACGGTGAGGGCGTGTCGGAAGGGACGGAATCCGGAGAACCGGTGCTGGTGACGTTGTCGACGCCCCCGCGGCGCAGTCTGGCCGAGGGATTGGTCCGCAACATCGGCGCAAGCCCCGCCGCGCCGACCGTGGAACTGAACGCGCCGGACAGCGAGATCGCCGAGTTTCTCGCGCAGGTCGCGCACTCCGATACCGGCTTCGTCGCGCGCACCGCCTCCGGCGAGCGCGCAGTGGCCATCGTCGCCGCCACGGTCGCCGCCCTGTGCGGCGAAGACATCGGCGCCGCTCTGCGCAACCCCGATATCGCCTTCCTGACGTCGCTGAAAGCGCCGGCCGTCGAGGCGGTCCGATCCGTCCTGCTCGCCATCGAAACCGAGGCCGGTGACCGGGTGAACGCCGCGTTGCGGGTGCTCAACGCCGGTTGAACAGCGCTCGGGCGGCCGTGGAACATAGGCCGCGCGGTGGCCAGGGCTTCCGCAATTGGTGGGGAGCCGGGGCGAGCGCGCAAGTAATCTCGTAACCGTGCCGCGAATCGCGTACTTCGGGCCGTCCGGAACCTTCACCGAGATGGCCCTCGCCCAACTCGAATCCTCGGGAGCCTTCGACGGACCCGTCGAGCGGATTGCCGCGCCCAGCCAAGGGGCCGCGCTCGACCTGATCCGCTCCGGCGACGTGGACGGCGCGGTGGTGCCGATCGAGAGTTCCGTCGAGGGGTCGATATCGGCGACGCTCGACTCCCTGGCAATCGGTCCGCGTCTGCAGATCGTCGCCGAGACCGAACTCGAGGTGAGTTTCACGATCCTCGGCAGGCCGGGCACGGCGCTTCCGGATGTGCGCACGCTCGCCGCGTACCCCGTGGCCGCCGCACAGGTGCGCCAGTGGGTTGCGCGGCATCTGCCGCAGGCACAGCCCTACACGTCGGCGTCCAATGCCGCGGCCGCGGAAGACGTGGTGGCCGGCCACGCGGATGCCGCCGTGTCGACCGCCCTGGCGGGTGAACGGCTGGGATTGATCGCGCTGGCCTCCGGGGTCGCCGACCACGAGCAAGCCATCACGCGGTTCGTGCTGTGCACCCCGCCCACGGTGGCGCCACCCGCCACGGGCGCCGACCGCACCTCGATCGTGCTCGAATTGCCGAACGTACCGGGCTCGCTGATGCGCGCTTTCGCCGAATTCGCCACGCGCGGCATCGATTTGACCAGGATCGAGTCCCGCCCCACCCGAACCGGCATGGGCACCTACCGTTTTTATCTCGACTGCGTCGGGCACATCGATGACACGGCCGTGGGCGAGGCGCTCAAGGCACTGCACCGCACCGCGCGGATCCGTTTTCTCGGGTCCTGGCCGGCGACTTCGGCGACCGGCACGCCGCCACCGTCGGACGAATCCGCGGCGCAGTGGTTGATTCAGCTGAGAAAGGGGATGGCGGACCTATGACCGGGAGGTTGATTCTGGTCCGGCACGGGGAGACCGAAGGCAATGTCGCCAAGCTGCTGGACACCAGGATCCCAGGACTGCCGCTGACCGAACGCGGTGCGGCACAAGCGAAGATGTTCGGTGAGAACTTGCTCCGCCCGCCGAAGGTGCTGTTCTCCTCGGCGGCACTGCGCGCACGCCAGACCGCGAGCTACATCGAGGCGGCGACCGGTGTCGCCGCCATGGTGCTCGACGGACTGCACGAGGTACAGGCCGGGGACCTGGAGGGAGAGCACAGCGAGGACGCGCACCGGACGTTCCAGCAAATCTATCGCGCCTGGCACGAAGGCGATCTCACGTTGCGGGTGCCCGGCGGCGAGTCCGCCCAGGACGTGCTGGATCGATTCCTGCCGGTGGTCGCGGAATTGCGGAACACCTATTTGACGCCGGACGACCACGGGCACGGCGACGTGATGGTGGTCAGTCACGGCGCGGCTATGCGCCTCGTCGGCCGCACGCTCGCGGATGTGCGACCGCCGTTCACCACCAACAACCACCTGGACAACACCGAGACCATCGAGTTGGTGCCTGTGCCGGATGGCGGGTGGGAGTGCACTCGCTGGGGCCGGTTCACGCCGCCGTTCGGCTACGACGTCGCACCGACCTCCGACGATCCCATGGGTTAGCGACGCTTGCTCAGGAGAGCTTCGGATTCCGTGGGAATTCTTCGCGTTCCGGCAGGGAGTTGATCAGATCGTGCACCGCCGTGCGCAGTCGCGCGGGGGTTCCGCTGCTGAGCGACGTCCACTTGACGCCGTCGTCGGACTTGCTCGCGGTCGCGATGAATCGGCCTGCGCGCGTGTCGAAGACGGCGATGTGGTTGTCGGCCATCTCTCTGGTGCCGTCACCGTAGATCACGCCGACGATCTCGGCATACGAGTGGATCTCGACCAAAGCCGCCGCCAAGGTCTTCGCATCGTGGGCTGGGTTACCCACTTTCGTCAGTCGTTGCGCGGTGGCCGCGGCGTCACCGGTGTCGCCGAAAATCGTGGCCAGCTCTTCGGTCGGGGCGTTCATGCCGTACAGCTCCAGCGGCTCGGCGTAGCCGAGCGCCGCGAGAACCGTGCCGGGCAGATCGATTCCTGCCTCGTCGATGACGTAGGAGTCCTGTCCCCGAAGGGCGACGACCGGCAGGTCGACGCCCTTCGCCAGACAGAAGCGGCTCACCCAACCGTCGACGATCAACCGCAGCGCGATGATCCAGTGTGGCCGGTTCAGCGCGCGCAGCCGATTCTCCAGATCGCGATGCAGCACATCGTCGATGAGGAGCTCCCGCTGGGCGAGAGACTCGGCGGCCGCGTCCATCGCCGCTTTGTGATCGGTCAGGTTGTCGTAACGTGCCCGAGCGTTCAAGACGACGGGAACTTCGATCTGCAATTTCTCTACGAGAAACTGCATCTCGTCCAGCGACAGGACGACCGCCTCGAGCGTCGACGGGTCGCGACCCGCACCGAGTACGGTCACCTAACCGTCCCGCTGAAGTCACCGCCGATGACTCCATCGGCGGTGAAGCGGCCGTCGTTGAAGTGCTCGGTCGACCGCAGGTAGTCCAGGCCGTTGTGCTCGGTCTCGTCGTCCTCGTCGCTGCGAGCCTGGTTGCCGAGCAGCGGGTTGCCGTTGCCGTTGTTCGCCGGACGAACCGGTGCCGCGTCGACGGGCTTGACCGCGACGGTCTCCTGTACCGGGGCGGAGCCACCGATCGTGCCGGTGGAGCCCCAGCCTTCCGGAAGCTTGAGCGAGCCGTTGCTGATGCTCGCCGCCGACCCGAGGCCGGAGAACGACACCGCGCGAGTCGTGGCGCCTGCGGCGGTGGCCGCCGCACCGGCTCCCATAACCATCGGAGCCATGCCGGAGAAGGTGGGCGCGGAGGTGGTGGTCGCCGCCGCGATCGCGCTGCCCGCGACATTTCCGACGGTGGAGACACCGGTGGTGGCGATCGAGCCGACGGCCTGAGCGGCCTGGGTGGCAGCGCTCGCCACACCGGGATTGCTCAAGAACGCCTGCGTGGCGGCCACGGCAGCCTGGATCGGATCGGCCGGGACCTCGGTGGCGGTCGTATCCGCCGCCTGTTCGGGGCTGGCCGTTCCGGCGCCCTTGGCGATCGCCGGCGGCTGCAGGAACTCGGCAGGCGTGGCGACCATGGCGCTGGTGGCGGCCTCGTAGGTCTCCATGACCAACGCCGCACGGATGTCCATGGCGTTCCTGGCGACTTCCGCGACCTCGAACGCACCGCTCAGCACACCAGGCGGATTCGCCGACGCGGCCAAGGCGGCGTTGACGGCCGCGATCTCGGGCGGGCTCGGCATCGCCAGCGAGGCGACGGTGTAGGCGGTGGCGTTCGCCGCGGCCTTCGCACCCATCGCGGCCGCCTGGACGCCCTGCTGCTCGGACCAGCCGAGGAAGCCGGTGAGCTTGCTCAGCGCGGCGATACCGTTGATGCCCTGCATCCCGACGCCGAGTTCGGCCATCACCCTGGCGACGGTCGTCGTCGCGTCGACCCAGGCGGCGGTCAGCCCGCCCCAGGCGGTGGCCGCGGCCGAGATCGGAATCGCGTGCGCGCCCGCGTGAAGGGTGGCCGAATTGATCTCCGACGGGCGCGCCGCCCAGATCACCCCGGTGACTCCTGCAACCATGTTCGACTTCTCCCCTGCTTATACGTTGCTGATGATCTCGGTCCCGGAACTACACCTGGATGGCGCTGATGCCCGCGGCGCGCACCACGTCGCCCGCGACGTGCTGTGCCAGCTGCATGCGCAGCGTCGCCGCGGCGTGGTGGCATTCCAGAATCGCCTGCGCGATGGCGCGGTCGTGCGACATCGCCCCCTGGTTGAAATGGCTCGCGCCGAGGAAGGAGACCTCCTCGGCGCCGGAGGGCAGCACGTGCGTCGCGGGCGCGGTGATCGCCGCGGCGGCGGCCAGACGTTCGGCGACGAGGTCGAGTTCGGCCGCGGCGGCGAGTATGGCTTCGGGTGCGATCAGTACATGTCCAACCATGACTCGACTCCTTCTAGTGGCTGTGGGGCGGAACCACGAGAATTCCCCCTTCGAGTGATAGGACGCGACAGCAACGCGATCGGTTCCATCGAATCCCCAACTTTTCGATCTCCGTGCCGATTACACACCCACCGCTCGGGGTGCGCAATACAGCTCGGTCAAGACTATCCCCATCCCAGCTGATGCAGGCGGTCTTCGTCAATGCCGAAATAGTGTGCGATCTCGTGGATCACGGTGATCGCTACCTCTTCCACCACTTCCGTCTCGTCGGCGCAGAGTTCGAGAATCGCCTCGCGGTAGATGGTCACGGTGTCGGGAAGCGCTCCGCCGTAATGACTGTCGCGTTCGGTCAGCGCGATGCCGTGGTACAGGCCCAGCAGATGCGGATCCTCCGGATTGCGCGGCTCGATCAGCACGACCACATTGTCGATCGCGCGGGTCAGTTCCGGCGGAATGAGATCCAATGCGTCCCCGACCAATTCCTCGAACCGGTCGTCGGACATCGTTACAGGCATCGGCGCTGGGCTACCTCGGCTGGGGCTGCGGCGGCAGCGGCGCGGCGCCGGGCAGCGGTGCGGGCGTGGAACGCCCGTTGTTCGGCGGCGGCACCGGAGCCTGGCCGTTGATCAGGATGTCGCCCCTGGCCGAACCGGTGATCGGTGCGAAACCTTCCTGATCGGCCCCCTTGCCGATCATGCAGTCCAGCCTGCGGCTGCCCGCCATCCAGCTGCGGGCATCGATGTAGTCGAAGAACAGCGTGAGCGTCTTGTTGCGGATGACGTCCGGCCCGCCCAGGTAGTCGGTCGAGGTGCGGGTGCACTCCTCCTCCACGAACTTGTCCTGCGCCTCTTTCGCGGGCGGGCCGCCGGTGAAGTGCCCCGCGAGATCGACGGTGGAGACGATCTCCACGGCGTGCGGCTGCGAGCAGTCCACGGGATCGGTGGGCAGATTCTGGTTGATGCCCAGGCACACGCCTTGCTCGTACACCTTGGACTGGTCGTGCTCGGTGGCGCTGCCGACCGAAGGCGGGGTGCCGACGCTGGCCGCGACCTGCAGGCCGCAGCGCAGCGTGCGGTCACCGTGCTGCCAGCCGTCCGGGCTCGGGTACATCAGCCCGACGATGTACTTGCCGCGCGGATCGAAGCGGCCGGACATGTACTTCTGCACCGCGGGCACGCAGTGCTCTTCCTTGAGCTCGGTGAGCCGCAGCGAGTCCGGGAAGCGCGAGCCGGGACCGAACTCCTTGCCCGGGTACCTGCTCATATCGACGTCGGCCGCGACCTCGAACATGTGCTTGCTCGAGCAGTTCACCTTGACCAGATCGGACCGGTCGGGCCTGGTCCAGCTCAGGCAGTCGCCCTTGGCGGCGGTGCCGAATTCCTTGTCCAGCACGGGCTGCGGCGGGGCGCCCGGATTGTGCACCTCCAGGTTCTTCCCGTTGTCGAAGCCGGTGATGGACAGCGTCACCAGGGCTGCGACCACGGCGCCGACGGCCACCGCGAGCAGACCCCAGCGCAACGTGGGCGCCGACAGGTGCACATCGCGCAGGTTGCTCTCGGCGAGAGCGGCCTTGGCCGAGTCGAACGAGCGGCGTACCGAGTCGGCACGCGACGATGCGCCGCGCTTGGGCGCCTGCGGGGACCGGGACACGGGTTCGGAGGACATCGCGGTCCATCATGGCAGCGTCCGTGCCGTGGTGCCACGACCTGCCCCGATCGGCGCGGCACGAGGCGCAGGTGGTTCAGCCGCGCAGGGCCGACAGGAAGACGCCGGGCAGCCGGGCGGGGTTGGCGTCGGCGTAGAACTCGGTGAGCCTGCGCCCGGTGGTCGCGGCGGTGGCGTTGCCGACGAACCACGGCGGCTTCGGGGAGAGGGCGAGTTCGCCGCCCAGCAATGAGCGCGGCGCGGGCCGGAACGGGCCGCGCACCACGGTGCGCTCCACGTCGTCGAGCAGCAGCGCGTTGTGCACCACGCCGATGCCGCTCTGCACGTCGTCGAGGGTGTGCCCGGGGAAGGCTCCCCAGGCGGCCCGCGGGGCGAGGAAGGCCAGCCCGGTCCAGGTGTTCACCGCGATCGCGCCGTAGCGCAGCCGCTCGATCGCGCGGTCGAAGGCGACGCCGAGCCTGCGGATGCTCGTCGGATGGGCGATCACGTTCGCGCCGAGCGTCCCGGTCAGCTCGGCGTTGGCGAAGTCGACCGCGCGTTGCAGGAACTCGCCGCCCGCGTAGGGCAGCTCGACCACGCCGAGCACGGGGGAGAAGTATTCCGTGCGCAGCAGTGGTGTGGCGGTGGGCGGCAATCCGTCGACCAGCACCCGCCCCGCGCCGAGACGCTCGGCCTCCGGATACGAGGCCAGCGCGTCGGCGACACGCGCGTCGCTGCCCGGGTAGTACGCCGTGCGCTGTGGCGCCCGCTCCATGGCCAGGCGCAGCTCGGCGAGGAATCGGTCCTTGCGGTCCCATTCCGCGCCGATCACCACTGCCTGCGCGGCCACGCAGTTGTAGCCGCCGTTGTGCAGCCGTTGCGTCGCCACGTGCTCGGCCTGGTAGCGCAGATCGGCGTCGGACCAGTCGCCGGGCACCACGATGGTCGGCGAGACGCCACCCAGTTCGCTGGTGATCGGCTTGTCCAGCAATGGCCGGTTGTCCTTCTTCCGCTGCATGCCCTCCGTGCCGGGACCCCACACGATGGCGTCGTGGGTCCGCGCGCTGCCGGTCATGTGCACGTGCGCGACATCGGGATGACCCACCAGGTACCCGCCCTGCTGTGCGCCACCGGTGAGAATCCGCAGTACGCCGAGCTCCAGCAGCGGTTCGAAGACCATCTCGAACGCCGTGAACAGCGGGTCGGTGATCGGGTTGAGCTTCAACGCGACCACCCGGTTGTGCGCGTACAGCTCGTACAGCGCGTCCAGCGGCGGAATCGAGGTGATGTTGCCCGCGCCGAGTACGGCGCCGATCCCGTTCGTCGCGGTGGGATCCAGCTGGCCGAGTCCGGCTCGCCTGCGGGCGGTCTCCGCGTCGACGCCGGGTCGCAGCCACACCGAACCGCTGAAACCGTTGAGCAGCAGCCGGTCGTAGACGCCGAGCGGGAATACCGGCACCGCGACCCGTCCGCCCGGCGCCTCGCGCAACGTGATGCCGGTCAGTGGGCTGCGCCCGGACTCCAGCGCGGCGAGGGTCGCCGACAACGCGGACGTGGCTTGCAGCATGGTGAGCGGGCCGGACATCCATTCCTCGCCGACCAGCGGGGAATCCGGGGCGAGATCTTTGACGACACACGCGGCTCGCACCCAGTCCTCCGCGAAGCGGGCCGTCCGGGCGTGAATCTCGTCGAGCAGCTCGCGGCGGCGGCGCAGCGAGGTCGCGGCCCACGCTTTCTCGCCCGCGGTGAGGTCGGCCAGCGCGTTGTCGATGGCTGTCTCGTCGAACGGAGTGCCCACAAGCCCACTATGCGCGCGATCTCGCGTGGATGTACCGCATCCTGGGATATCGGCGTGAAAGATCGGCGCAGCGACTACTAGGCTGGTGGCCCATGATCGACCTCCGATTCCTGCGGGACGACCCCGATGCGGTCCGCGCCTCGCAGCGCGCCCGCGGCGAAGACCCCGCTCTCGTCGACGCGCTGCTCGAGGCGGACGCGGCGCGGCGTGCCGCGGTGGCCACCGCGGACAATCTGCGCGCCGAGCACAAGGCGATGGGCAAGCTGATCGGCAAGGCGAGCAAGGAGGAGCGTTCCGCGCTGCTCGCGCAGGCGTCGGAGATGTCGGTCAAGGTCAAGGAGGCCGAGGCCGCGCAGCACGCCGCCGACGCGGACCTGGACGCGGCGCACCGCGCCATCTCCAACGTGGTGCAGCAGGGCGCGCCCGCGGGCGGCGAGGACGATTACGTCGTTCTCCAAACCGTCGGTACACCTACCGAATTCGACTTCGAGCCGAAGGACCACCTCGAACTCGGCGAGTCGCTCGGCTTGATCGACATGGAGCGCGGCGCGAAGGTCTCCGGCGCCCGGTTCTACTTCCTGACCGGCTACGGCGCGCTGCTGCAGCTGGGGCTGCTGCAGCTGGCCGTGCAGAAGGCCGTGGCCAACGGCTTCACCATGATGATTCCGCCGGTGCTGGTGCGCCCGGAGGTCATGGCGGGCACGGGGTTCCTCGGCCAGCACTCGGCCGAGGTCTACCACCTCGCCGACGACGACCTCTACCTGGTCGGCACCTCGGAGGTGCCGTTGGCGGGCTACCACTCCGACGAGATCCTCGACTTGAGCGGCGGGCCCAAGCGGTATGCGGGCTGGTCGTCGTGTTTCCGCAGGGAGGCGGGCAGCTACGGCAAGGACACCCGCGGCATCATCCGGGTGCACCAGTTCGACAAGGTGGAGATGTTCGTCTTCACCACGCCCGACCGAGCCGACGCCGAACACCAGCGCCTGCTGGCCTGGGAACAGGAGATGCTCGCGGCGATCGAGGTGCCCTACCGGGTGATCGACGTCGCGGCCGGTGATCTCGGCAGCTCTGCCGCGCGCAAGTTCGACTGCGAGGCGTGGGTGCCCACGCAGCAGACCTACCGCGAGCTCACCTCGACCTCCAACTGCACCACGTACCAGGCGCGGCGGCTGGCTGTGCGCTATCGAGACGAGAACGGTCGGCCGCAGATCGCCGCCACCTTGAACGGCACCCTCGCGACCACTCGCTGGATCGTGGCCCTCCTGGAGAACCATCAGCAAGCCGACGGGTCGGTCCGGGTTCCGTCCGCCCTCATCCCGTTCGTCGGGACCGACGTGCTTCGACGGTCGAACTGACAACGTGCGAACGACGTTCAGATGAATAGCTACTGGTTCGCCATGTCGGATTCCCGGGATGTGGCAACCGGCGGGATTCCTTGTGGATAGGCTGTTCGTCGTGCGAGGAATCGGGTCTCGCGGCGATACCCGAACCCGGGTGCGGGCCGCGTCTGCGCTGGCGACGGCTATGGTCATGGCTCGGACCACCGGGGCGTTCTACGTCATGGGCGGGGTGCTCGGTCTGTTGATCACCGCCATCGCCCCTGGTGACGAGGGTAATCGGCCGCTGGTCGGCGGGGCAGCAGCGGTAGCGCTGGTGCTCGGTCTCACGCTGCTCGCGTGGGGACCGCGGCTGCCGCACTCGATCCACCACGTGTATGTCGCGATCGCGACGGTGCTGGTGACGATCGCGGTGCACTCGTTCCCGAACACGGTGGGGGCGATCAGCCTCGCGGCGTTCTACGTGTTCATCGCCTGCGATGCCGCCCTGTTCTTCGCCTGGTCGCAAGCCGCCGCCCATATCGCGTTCGCACTGGCGCTGTGCTTGTGGGTGCTGCCCGCGCGGCCGGTGACTCCCGGACTGCCGTGGTGGTCTGGCCTGATCCCGGCAGGCGTGACTTTCGGAGTGGGCGTCGTGGTCGGGATCCTGACCAGGATGGCGTCCGAGGCCGACATCGACGTGCTCACCGGCCTGCTCAACCGGCGCGGCTTCGACCGGGCGCTGAACACCGCGATCCAGCAGGCCACCAGGTCCGGGCACGGGCTCGCGCTGGTGCTGGTCGACCTGGACCGCTTCCAGAAGATCAACGACCATCTCGGTCATCGCGCCGGTGACGCGGTTTTGCAACGGGTGGCCGACACCTGGTCGAAACTGCTGGCTCCCGATCAGCGCTTGGCACGCTACGGCGGCGACGCGTTCGCCTTGCTGCTGCCGAACACGACCGAGCAGGCCGCGATACTGCTCACCGAACAGCTGCGCGCGGCGGTGACCACAGGCTGTTCGGCCGGTGTCACCTCCTGGCAGCCGGGCGAGTCCGGGTCGCTGCTGGTCAGCCGCGCCGACGTCGGCCTGTACCGGGCCAAGCAGGCCGGACGCAACCGGACGGTGCTGGAGTCCTCCCGGCAGTTGCCGCTGGCGGTGGAGCTGCGCGAGGCGATCGATCGTGGCGCCCTCGACGTGCACTACCAACCGATCGTCAGCCTGACCGAAGGCGGCGGCAAGGCGGTCGGCGTGGAGGCGCTGCTGCGCTGGTCGTCCAGCGCGCAGCCGGACGTCACCACCGAGGGCCTGATCCGCGTCGCCGAGGAGTACGACCTCATCGCCGACCTGGACGAGCTGGTGCTGCGCCGGGCCTGCGCGGATGCCGCGCGGTTGCAGGAAACCTTCGCCCAGCTGGATCTGACGCTGAATGTGAACGTCAGCGGGCTGGAGCTGGCCGAGGCGGGCTACGCCGACCGGGTGGCGGGCATCCTCGCCAGTACCGGATGGCCCGCCGATCAACTGGTGCTCGAGGTCACCGAGAGCGAGCTGGCCGCCGAATCACAGACCGCGATCGAGAACCTGCACGTGCTGCGCGACCGGGGCGTGCGCATCGCCATCGACGACTTCGGCACCGGCTACTCCTCGCTCAGCAGGCTGGCCACCCTGCCCAGCGACATTCTCAAGGTCGATCAATCCTTCGTCGCCGCGATCCGCTCCGATTCGCCCGCGCCGCCCTTGCTCGGCGTGATCGCCGCCCTCTCCAGTGCGCTGGATCTGCAGGTGATCGCCGAGGGTGTGGAGACCGAGTACCAAGCCGCTGTGCTCACCGAACTCGGCTTCGCGCTCGCGCAGGGCTACCACTACAGCGATTCGCATCCGGTATCGGAGCTGATCAGCGACCTCAACGAGAACAAAGGCCGGATCGGCCATGGCGTCACCGACCGGGAACTGGGCGACGGGGACTCGGTACCCGCCAACGGCTGGGTACCGCTGCCGTAAATCGCTTGACCGTACGGGCCGAGGGTGAGCATGCTGATCGGCATGCGGTTGCTTGTCTACGCCTATTGATTCGCTGAATCGCTGCGCGCCCCTCGGGCGGGTGGCGCACGTACCCTCGGCCTGCGCTCGCTGACGGTTCGGGTGGTGCTCTTCAAGAGCATCGGTGAACTGATTCCGCTGTACGCGCTGTATGCCCTGCTGTTCGCCGACCACGGCATGAGCACGGGGCAGATCTCTTTGCTGTTCGCCATCTGGTCGGCCACTTCGTTTCTGCTCGAGGTGCCCTCCGGTGCGTGGGCCGATACGGTGTCGCGGCGGGGTCTGCTCGTGCTCAGCGGCGTCTTGCTGACGGCAGGATTCGCCCTGTGGACGGTGGCGCCCTCGTTCGCGGGTTTCGCCGCCGGATTCGTGCTGTGGGGAACCTCGGGGGCGCTGGCCTCCGGCACCTTCGAGGCGCTGCTGTACGACGACCTCGCCGCCCGGGGTGAATCGTCGGCGTACCCGCGCATCCTCGGCTACACCCGCGCCGGCGCGGAAGCGGCCGTCGTCATCGCGATCGTCGCCGCGACACCCCTGTATCTCTACGGCGGCTATGCCGTGGTCGGCTGGTCCAGCGTTGCCGTCGCGGCCGTGCACACGTTGATCGCGCTCTCGCTGCCCACCGCGCCCAAGGCGGTGTCGGCCGCCGACATCGACGATCTGGACGAGGAAGAGCCGGCATCCTCCGCGCGGACTTCTACGTCGGCCGACGACCCGGCAGCGGGGGACGACACGTCCCTCTTCGACTCCGTGGGCGACTCGCTCGGTAGGGCGCCCGGCGCGGATGCGGACGGACGTGGTTCCGTCTCGGTGTCCGGCGGTCGCGACGAAAAAGACGAGGCGGCGTTCACCGGGAATTACGTCAAGGGTGGTCGGAGACCGGAGATCGTCGCGGTATCGGCTGCCGCTCCGTTCGGCGCTACCCATGCTCGCGCTCTCGGGAAGTCTTCCGTGGATCACGCGAACCCGCCGGAGGCCGGCTCGACGGATCGCCCGAGGAGGGAACTTTCCCCGCGAACCGGGACGGAAGACGATGCGGCGCAACCCCGTCCGTTCGCGCGATACCTCACCATGCTGAAGGCCGGTGTGGGCGAGGCGGTCCGCGTGCGGGTGGTGCGCCACGGCGTGCTGCTGGAAGCGCTGCTGTTCGGGATCACGGCGTTCGACGAGTATTTCGCACTGCTGGCAGCGGAATCGGGCGTCTCGACAGCCGTGGTGCCGCTGCTGGTCGGGCTGACCGTGCTCGGCTCGCTGACCGGTTCCGTGCTGGCCGGACGTACCGAGGGAATGTCGGGCCGCACGATGTCGATCGCGGTGGGCGTCGCGGGCGTGCTGTTCCTCGGCGGCGCGCTGATCGCCGGCCTCGCGACCGGTCGTCCGGACGCGATCTACCTGCTGACCGGCCTCGGTTTCGCGTCGATCGGCGTGTCCTACGGCATCGTCTACAACGCGGGGATCGTCGCGGGCGCTCGCCTCCAAGACGCGATCGAGGGCCCTGCCCGCGCGACGGTCACCTCGGTCTCCGGGCTCTTGGGTGAGGTGATAGCCCTAGCGGTCTTCGCCTTCGCCGCGCTGGTCACGCTCCGTTTTTCCATATCCACCCTCCTAGCCCTCCTCGGCGCCTCCATCCTCGCCCTAGCCACCCTCACCCCCCGCTGGCTCCCGCCCCGCGCCGACTGACGAGTGGCACACCATCGAGAGCGCTTCTCGGGAAATGCCGCGACCATGTGCCACTCGCGGTTGGGTAGCGTGCGGAAGGTGAGTGCGGAGGCGAGGGCGGGGCTGGTTTTCGGGTTCGGGATCGGTGCGGGGGTGGCGGTGCAGGCTCGGATCAATGGGGCGTTGGGGGCGCGGCTGGAGGATGGGGTTGCCGCGGCGGTGGTCAGTTTCGGGGCGGGGTTCGTGGTGCTCGTGGTGGCCTTCGCGGTCAGCGGGCGGCTGCGGGAGGGCGGGCGGCGGGTACGGCGGGCGTTGTCGGACGGCGCGCTGCGGCCTTGGCAGTTGCTCGGCGGGCTGTGCGGTGCGTTCTTCGTCGCGTGCCAGGGGCTGACCGTCGCGGCGATCGGGGTCACCGCGTTCACCGTGGCGGCGGTCGCGGGGCAGTTGCTCAGCAGTCTGGTGGTGGATCGGCTCGGCCTCGGCCCGAGCGGACGCACGCCGGTCACCACGGTGCGCCTGGTGGGTGCGGCGCTCGGCGTGGCCGCGGTGCTCGTCGCGGGCTTCGGGCACACTCACGCCTCCGGTGGGCTCTCGGTGCCCGATGCGCTGCGCGGCACGCCTACCGCTTTGCTGATCGTGCTACCGGCGCTGGCGGGCATCGGGCTGGCTTGGCAGCAGGCGGTGAACGGCAAGGTGGGCGTCGTCGGCGGGTCGCTCTCGGCGGCCATGGTGAATTTCTGCGCCGGTCTGGCCGCGCTGCTCGTCATCGAGGCCGTGATCGTCGCGTCTTCCGGCGGACCGGCCGAATTCCCGACCGAGCCTTGGCTGTACCTCGGCGGATTCATCGGGGTCGCTTTCATCGCTCTGGCCGCGCTGACGGTTCGCTGGATCGGCGTCCTTCTGCTCGGGCTCACCTCCGTGGCGGGACAGTTGCTGGTCTCCGTGATCCTCGACGTGCTCACCCCGACCAGCGCGGGCCTGTCCGTCACCGCAGTCATCGGTTGTGCGCTGACTCTGGTCGCGGTCGCCATCGCCACTCGATCGCAGTCCTGAGGACACTCGCCGCGCCATTCATACTCGAAGCGCATGAGTGTGGGATGGTGCGCTCATGCTGATCGAATACGGGGTGTGGGTTTCGCGGCTCGGGCTGAGTGTCGTGTTCGGGTTGTCGGCGTGGGGCAAGCTGGCGGATCGGAGCGCGACGCGGCAGGCGGTGGGGGATTTCGGGGTGCCGCTGCGCTGGGTGCCCGCGGTGGCCTCGGGGCTGTCGATCACCGAGGCGATCATCGCGGTGGGCGTGCTGCTTCCGTGGGTTTCCGGCCCGGCCGCGCTGGCGACGCTGTTGTTGCTCGCCGTGTTCACGGCGGTGATCGTGCGCTTGCTGCGGCGTGGCGAGCATCCCTCCTGTTCCTGCTTCGGCGCTGCGAGCGCGACGCCGATCGGGCCGAAGATTTTGATGCGCAACGGTCTTTTCGCAGTGCTCGCCGTCTTGGCCGGTATCGGCGCGCAGACGCATCCGCGCGTGCCGATGGACCTGCCCGCCGATAACGCGATCGGCTGCGCGGTGGTGGCCGCGCTGGTCGCGGTGCTGGTGTGGTTGGCGGGGCAGCTGCGTGCTCTGCGCAGGCGTGTGGACGAGCAGGCGCTGTCCACGCTGGGCGCCGAGGGCTTGCCGGTGGGCGCGGTAGCGCCGGAGTTCGAACTGTTCGACCCGCAGGGAGCGAAGACCACGCTCGAGGATCTGCTGACCGGAGCGAAGTCGGTCCTGCTGGTCTTCGTGCACCCGGGCTGCGAACTGTGCGCGGCGCTGGCCCGCGAATTGCCCCGCTGGCGGGCGCGGACGGGTGACGCCCTGGCCATCGTGGCGGTCGGCAACGGCGACGCCGCCGAGCAAGCCGCCTGGGGTTTCGAACACGGGTTGGGTGACATACCAGCGCTCGTGCAGCAGGGCAACGAAGCAGCCTTGCGTTACCGGGTGCGCGGTACGCCGTCCGCCGTGCTGATCGACTCCGAGGGGCGTGTCGCAGCGCCGGTGGCCAGAGGCGGTATCGCGATTCGCGAGTTGATCAGCGCAGTGCGAAAAGCGCCGCGCGTGCCAGCGCGCGATCGGATCCCGGCCGGGGCCTCCCGTTAGTTTCGGGGCGTACCTCTTTTCCGCCTCCGAGACCGACTGGCATCTGGTTATGCACTGGTTAGCGAATTCTCAGCAAATCGACTGGATTCCGCCGATAGGATCGAGTCGCACCGGTGCGAGTTCGCCATCCATCGACCAGAGGACCCATCGACAAGAGGGGAAACACATGGCGCTCTTCGCGTTCACCGATTACTCGGGCAAAGAGTTCATCATCCAGCTGAACAATCAACAGCGGATCGACGAAGCCCGCCGCATCCTGTCGGGTGACGAGCAGATGTCTGTGCACGTCATGGGCCGGATCCGGAAGCTTCCGGCGCCCTACAACCCGGGCTGGGACTTCCACCTGGACCCTGACACCATCACCTTCTTCACCATGGCGATCGAGGTCTGCGACGCCAGCATCATGTACGTCAACGACCACTTGGACGAGGCGTGCGGCGCGTTCCTGCCCGGCTGTATGTGGTGCCCGTGGTCGTCGAAGCTGACCCGTGAGGTTGCCGACCGATAGCAATTAGTTGGCAACTGCTTCCGGCCGGCGTGGACGCGCCGGCCGGAAGTCGCGGTCAGTCCAGCTTGCGTGAGCGCAGTTCGTGCCCCTTGGAGGTCTTGCACCGTCCCGACTCCAGGTCCCACTGCCAGCCGTGCAGGTTGCAGGTGAGCGTGTTGCCTTCCACTACACCGAACTTCGACAGGTCCGCCTTCAGGTGCGGGCAGCGCCGCTGCACCTCCCAGCCGCTGAGCTCGGTGGAGGCGGAATCGTCGTGCGCCTCGGCGAACCAGCCGTCGGCGTAGGCGATCCGCTCGTCGGTGAGGCACTTGAAGAACGTGTAGAGGAACTCGTTGTACCCGCCGATCCGCCAGGCCTGGAACCGGGTGGACAGGAAGATGGTGTTCACCCAGTCGGGCTCCCGGTCGCGCAGCACTGTGCGCACCAGTTCCGGGGCGATGCGGAAACCGTAGCGGTAGCGGCCCTCGCCCTCGATCGGCTCGCGCACCGTGCGCTTGGGGAAGTCCAGCACGACGGTTTCCTCCCCGATCACCAGCCCGACCGGGTAGCCGATGCCGTCGCAGATCACGTCGCTCTGCGCCATGATCGGCTCGAACAGCTTGCGCAGCGGTTCCAGCAGGGAGCCGTCGCCGCGTTCCCAGGTCGCTTTCTCGGCCTCCAGCACCGGCGCCAGGCGCCGGGCCATCCGCTCGATGTACTCGGCCTTGTTGTCGTAGATCTCGGCGGGGTCGCTGGGATGGGTCAACGTCAGCTCGGCGCCGCGCACGTCGGCGACCGAACCGGGGATCATCAGGATGCCGCCGGCGTTGCCGTGGATCTCCATCTGTTCCAGGAACACCTTCTGGTCGGGGAAGATGTTGCCCTCGTCACCGCGATCGTCGTTGAGGTAGCGCAACTCGTCGTCCAGGAACACCGGCGGACCGGCCGAAGGCACCACCCAGGTCGCGGCGACCTGCTCGATGTAGCTACGCGCGCGGTCCATGCCGCGCTGACGCTTCTGCTTGCCGAAGTTCGACTTGGTGCGGGCCGGGATGTCGTAGACCATCGGGTACCAGATCGCGCCCGAGTACTGCAGCAGGTGGATGTCGACGTGGCCGAACGCGTCGTGCAGCACGTCCATGTCGACCGGCCGGGCGTCGTTCATGTTGAAGCAGGTGGTCGAGCCGTCGGAGACGACCAGCCCGGAGTCGCCGATCGGACCGTCGGCGGGCGCGCGCAGGGCGATGATCATGATGTCCAGATCCCCGCCGGGGCCGGTCACCGTGTGCTTGACCGAGTCCTCGGTCTCGAAGAACTTGTGGAAGCCGAGTTGTTCGAGCTCGCGCCGCAGGTCCGGCACGGGGTAGTCCGGCAGCAGGACGGTCGCGTCCTTGTTGACGTGCTCGGTCAGCGTCTGAGCGTCGAAATGGTCGCGGTGCAGGTGCGAGACGTACAGGAAGTCGCACGCGCCCAGCTCGTCCCAGTCCAGCCCGGTGTTGTCGGGGAAGGGGAACCAGGAACCGAAGTACGCGGGGTTCACCCAGGGATCGCAAAGGATCGACCCGGCCGCGGTGCGGATGTGGAATCCGGCGTGTCCGACGCTGGTGATCTGCACTAGCTGCTCCTCCTGCTGTTTACCAGCCAACCAGGGTAGTAGTTACGGCGAGATGTCGCCGATGCAGTAGCCGTCCGGCCCGGAGTGCAAGGTGAAGGTGCGGGTCTGCGTCACACCGGAGGAGTTGGTCACCGGTACGAGCACCGCGATGTAGTCGGTGTTCACCTGCTCCGACCGGATCTGCTGGTCGGCGAACTCGGTGACCCCGGTGAGCACGCCCTGGTTGTTGGCCAGCGGCGCGACGCTCGGACGCCCGGTGCCTTTGGGGTCCCAGGTCGCCGGGGACGCCTTACAGATCAGAGGGTAGTCGCCCTCCTTGTCGGCAGGGTCGAGCGGTGTGCCGACGAACCGGGACAGGTACCGGCGCACGGTGTGGCGGGCATCGGCGTCGTTGTAGGCGATCTCCGCGCCCTCCGCGGCGACGCGTGGGCAGGCGTAACCGCTCGCGATCTCGGCGCGCTGGACGGCGACCGTGGTGTCCTGGCTCTTCCAGACGACGGCGTCTTCGGTGGTCGTGCCCGGCTGGGCCAAGGCGGTGAGGACAGCTTGCTGGTCTGCGTACATGTCGGCCACGTTCTTCGGCGCGATGGTCCAGCACTTGTCCTGCATCTCGGCGACGGTGTGCGAGCGCAGGTCGGCGGCCCAGCGCTGCATCACCGGGGCGGCGGCGGGCAGCCCGGCGACCACGCCGACCGGCGGAGCGTCCGCGGGGACCGGTGGCAGGGCGGAGGTGCTGGGTGGCGGCGTGGCCGCGACGGCGGCCGGGAGCGTCGTGCGCACCGCCGCCTGCGGCGCGCTCTCCTCCGGAATGCCGACGACCGAGTCGCAACCGGACAGCGCGATCGCTGCGAGCAGGACCGAGCCGCCGACCAGCGCGGCGCGGGTCACTCGCCCACCCGAGGCCCGATTCCGCTCGCGTGCTGCACTGCGGTCGTACTCGCGCGGTGCCGATCGGGCGCGTTCCACTTCGGCGATCCTCTTCTCTCAGGCGTGTGGTCGGGACTGCTCGTGCGTCCTCGCTCCGGTGCGGCGCGCGGTGGCGCGCACTGCCGATGGGGACGAGCAGCGACTACGCTAGCGGACTTGTGGAACCCGTCTACCGGACGATCATCGGGCTGGCCCGTACCGTCTTCTTCGTCGAAGGTCTGAAGTTCACCGTCAAGGGCGATGAACACATCCCCGCCCGAGGTGGCGCCGTGCTGGCGGTGAACCACACCGGCTACATGGACTTCACCTACGCGGGCCTGCCGGTGCGCACCCCGAAGCGCTACGTCCGGTTCATGGCCAAGAAAGACGTCTTCGACAACAAGATCTCCGGCCCGATCATGCGTGCGCTCAAGCACATCCCAGTGAACCGTTCGGCGGGCGCCGACTCCTACAAGGCCGCTGTGGAATACCTGCGCCGGGGCGAGCTGGTCGGCGTGTACCCCGAGGCGACGATCAGCCGCAGTTTCGAGATCAAGGAATTCAAGTCCGGCGCGGCACGCATGGCCATCGAGGCGGAGGTGCCGATCATCCCGATCGTCATCTGGGGAGCGCAGCGAGTCTGGACCAAGGGTTTCCCGAAGCGCCTCGGCCGTACCAACACGCCCATCTCGATCGCGGTCGGCGAACCGATCCAGCCGTACGAGCCCGCCGCCGAACTCACCGCCGAGTTGCGCTCGACCATGCAGGACATGCTGCTGGATCTGCAGAAGGACTACGTGCACGAGCCGGGCGCGTACTGGGTCCCGGCGCGGCTCGGCGGCAGCGCTCCTACCCTGGAAGAGGCGGACGCGATGGATGCCGCCGAAGCCGAGGCCAAGGCCGCGCGCAAGAACGCGGCGGGGCAGTAACGGGAGCTGTTATGGCGCGGGAACCGGTCTACGACGTCCTCACCGGCTTGGCCCGCGCCATCTTCTTCGCACAGGGTCTGCGCTTCGATGTCGGAGGACAGGAGCACATTCCGCGCTCCGGCGGCGCGGTGCTGGCCGTGAATCACACGGCCTACCTCGATTTCATGGAGGTCGGACTGGTCGGGCGGAAGTCCGGCCGCAACGTCCGGTTCATGATGAAAGCCGAACTCGAGCACGGCATCGTCGGCTTCCTCATGAAGCGCTGCAAGGCGATCGGCGTCGATCGCACGGCGGGAGCCGAGTCGTACGCCCACGCGGTGACCGCGCTGCGCGACGGCGAACTGGTGGTGGTCTACCCCGAGGCGACGATCAGCCGCAGCTTCGAGCTGAAGGAATTCAAGTCCGGCGCGGCGCGCATGGCCGTGGAAGCCGGCGTCCCGATCGTTCCCCTGATCATCTGGGGCGCGCATCGGATCTGGACCAAAGACATCCCGAGACAGCTGGGCCGTCATCATTTCCCGATCGACATCCGCATCGGCGCACCCATACCCCCCGACGCACCGACGGAGGAACTGACGGCCACCCTCCGCACCCGGATGAGCGAACTACTGGACCGCGCGCAACAGGACTACCCGATGGACAAGGGTGCGCGCTGGGTGCCCGCGCGACTCGGCGGGACCGCCCCGACCCTTGCGGAGGCGGCTGTGCTGGAGCGGGAGGAGATGGAGCGGCGGCGGCGGGCGAAGGCGCGTTGAAACGACGCTCGCCGCAGATCAGCAGAGCGCGGCGGTGACCGGGAAGTTCTCCGGAGTGGGAACGGCGGTGGCGTCGCAGGGGGTGGTTCGGCTCGATGATGGTCGGTATGGGCGGCATCGATGACCTCGTTCAGGCCGGGTGGATCAGTCGAGCGTCGGTGACGACTTGAGGGTGCTGCTGACGGCGAGCGGGTCGCGCGGCGACATCGAGCCGATGTTGGGCCTCGCCGTGCGGTTGCGGGAATTCGGAGCCCACGTGCAGGTGTGCGCGCCACCGGACATCGCCCCGCGTTGCGCTGACCTCGGCCTGCCGCTGGAGCCGCTGAAGACCGCCTCGCGAGCCGGAAGACTGTCGCGGGCCGAGCTGTCGCAGTACGTAACCGACTGGCCCGCGATTCAGTTCGGCACGATCTCCACAGCGGCCGCAGGATGCGACGTCGTAGTAGCGACCGGCGTGACGCAATTCGCGGCCCGGTCCGTCGCCGAGCAGCTGGGCAGCCACTACCAGTACGTGAGCTACCAGCCGACCACTCTGCCCTCGCCACACCATCCACCGATGCCGTTGCCGGGCGATCGACCCGCACCGGACGGGATCGGCAACCAGCTGCTGTGGGAAATCGATACCCACGGTTGGAACGCGGAGTTCGGCCTCGCGCTCAACTCCGGCCGGGCAGCGCTCGGCCTACCGCCGGTAGCCGATGTACGCGACCACGTGATCACCGAGAGCCCATGGCTGGCCGCGGACCCGGTTCTGGGTCCATGGTCGCAATCGCCGGGTCTGGACGTCGTGCAGACCGGCGCCTGGATCGTGCCCGACGAACGTCCCTTGCCCGCCGCGCTGTCGGCGTTCTTGGACGCGGGCACAGCACCGGTGTACGTCGGGTTCGGCAGTATGCCGATGCGCCCCGGCATCGCCCGGACGGCGATCGAAGCGATTCGCGCGCGTAACCGCCGTGTGCTCCTTTCTCGTGGTTGGGCCGAGCTGGCCTTGATCGACGACTTCGCCGACTGCATGGCCATCGGTGACGTCAATCATCAAGCGCTGTTCGCCCGGGTCGCCACCGTCATCCACCACGGCGGCGCGGGCACGACGACGGCCGCCGCCCGGGCCGGCACGCCGCAAGTGGTGGTACCCCAGATGATGGACCAGCCGTACTGGGCGCGCAGGGTGGTCGATCTCGGCATCGGCGCGGCATGCGAGGACGCGGATCCCAGCACAGCGTCATTGTCTGCCGCTCTCGACATCGCATTGGCCTCAACCACCCGCGAGCGCGCGAACGTAGTGGCCGGCATGATCCGCTCCGACGGGGCGACGGTGGCTGCGAAACTGCTGATCGACGCGACCGGTTGAGACCCGCCCGCACGCGGTGGTGTAAGGCGTGTGGTCATCGGGTAGTAGTCGCGTCGATTGCTCATGGGTGCTCAGGCCAGCATTCCTTGGATTTCGGAAATGCGACGGTCGAGGCGTGCCGAGTGCGCGGTTTCGGCTGCGGTCTTCGCCTCCCGGATGGTGGCGCGTGCCGCGTCCAGGTTGCGGGTCTTCAGGTACGACTCCGCGAGCCAGGTGCGATACAGGGCTACTTCACGGACTCGGTCGGGGGAGAGTTGGTCGATCGCGCCCGACAGCAGCAGGCTTGCCTTTGCGGGCTCGTCCATTTCGACGAAGCATCGCCCTGCCATCACGTCGATTTCCGTGCGGTCCAACCAATACACCCATTCGGGCTCGGGAATGTCAGGGGAGCGGCACTCGTACGCCTCGTCCACCGCATCGAGTGCGCGCTCCGCTTCGTCGCGGTCGCGCGAACGTGCGCATGCCCATGCCAAGCGATCTGTGAGCAAGGACCGCACTATCGGAGGCGCGTGGGTTGCTCCCTTGACTGCGGTGCGAGCCAGCAGCGCTGCCTCGCCGGGGTTGCCGACGTTGGCGATCTGGTAGCTCAGGCAGGACAGAAGCTGCGCCGTCAAGACGCGGTCTCCGGCATCGTCGGCCGCCGCCGCGCCACTCAGATACAGACGTTGTGCGTCGTCGTACCTGCCTGCGTCGCTCGCCACCCAGCCGGCGAGTTGTGCGAGCTCACCGGCGACGATCAACAGTCGCTTGCCCACTCGTTCGGAATAGCTGCATTCCGTGATGACGTTTCGCGCGCTTTCGAACTCGCGCACAACCAGCGGAAACAATTCGCCGCCGCCGATGCTGTCGTCCAGGTGCCGCAGTTCGATTACGCGCTGTTCCATCTCGGTCGCCAGCGAATCGCCGACCTTCCGACCGGCGGAGGCGTGCGTCCTGGGTGCCCGGTCTGACACCAACCATTCGTGTGCGACGCGGACCGGGTCCGGCGACGGTGCCATGAGGGCGTTCACCGGGATATTCAGAGCGCGGGAGTAGCCGATGATGTGCTCTTGCTTCACAGTGCGCTGCCCGTTTTCCAGCATCCCGAGCAACGACTTGCTGTAGTTCGTCTTCACCGCGAGTGCGGCCAGGCTGACCCCTCGGCTTCGCCGGGCGTCCCTGAGCAGAGATCCGGGATTCTCCATCGAACCAACGCACTCCCGATTCTGTGGATCCTTGTGGACAGCAAATCGAAACCCCACCTGCGCCTTTCATTCGAGACTACTCCGTAGCACCCGGTAGCGGCGTTTGTGCCCGGAGGCCAATTCCCGGCCTCGGACCGGCTGGGCTGATCGAGCGGCCCGGCCGAACCGAGTAAACGACCGAACGTCTTCGACTGACAGTGGGGGTTAAAGATGGAAACGTGTGGGGATACGCCCCGATCGCGCTGCCTGTTCTATCGGCGGGAGTGCGATCTGCCCGCCGTGGTCGACCCGCCGGAACTCGGGCGGATCGTCATGCGGGCCGGATCGGTGTGGGCGATGACCATGCCCGCTCGTTTGGGGCAGGCAGTGAAGGCGCATATGCAGAACAGGGGAGTTCCGCTCGGACCGATTGTGGCGCATCCACGTTCGGGCCGATGGACGTTCCTCATCCGGCCGGACCTGCCCGATGACGTGCGGTTGTTCGCGGAATTGTTCCGGCACGACGTGGCAGTCGCGCGATCCGGAGCGACGATCGCGCTGCCGTCGCCCACCGCGTCGGTCGGAGCGATCAGGCGTTGGATAGTGCCGCCGCGCAATAGCTTCCGTCCGTCCGGCGCAGCCGTCGTCGAAGCCGTCCGGGCGTGGGCGGACCAGATGCCGCGCACTCGGCGTAGGTCGGGAATGACTCATGCCGGATGACGACTCGGGCGCCCGTCGGATCCCCCGTGTCGACGAGTGGCGGTCCCGGCGAGCGCATGACAACCCGCACTGGGCGGTCTCCGACCCCGAAAACGCGAGGAAAGCAGTCGAATTGCACTACGCCTGCGACTTTTTGTCCTGCGCCACGCTCGTCGCGGCGGTGATTGTCAGCCGCGAGGACTACCGATACTTTCGCCGCGCCGGAATGAACGACGCAGGGGGTCGAGACGATTTCACAACTTCGGGATCAGGTGCATGATGTGCGGCGATCGCTCCATGAATCCCTCGGACGACGTTCACGTGAGTGTGTTCCTACATGGCCTGCGGATGGATTTCGCCGCGTGCGTCACGGCAGCGATGACGTTCGCGCGGGAATGGCGGCACACCCATTACCCAGACGCGGTCGAAATCCTCCCGGACGGTGCGGAGGGTTTGCCCCGTCTCCCTTGCGAACGCCTGTATTGCGAGCGTTCGTGGTGGCGGCTGGGGGAGGGCAGGGGTTCGGCTGACGGAACGTCGATCAGCGGAGACGGGTGAGGGCGCGGCACGGGGAAGGAGTGGGCAGCTCACCTCGGAGGAAGGAGGCAGGTGGGACGCCCATCAGGCTGCGGAAATCGGCCGTCATGTGGGACTGGTCGTAGTAGCCCGTGCCGGTGGCGATGTCGGCCAATGGTGTGTCTTCGGCCTGGGACAAGACTCGGCGGACGCGGTCGATGCGCGCGAAGTGCTTGGGGGAGACGCCGATTCCGCTGGTGAAAAGGTTACGGAGCTGTCGTTCGCTCACCGAGAGGTGCGTGGCCAGCTCGGCGACGGAGAGGGGATGGTCGGCGGCGATGGCGGCTACGGCGGTGGTGAGCAATCTGCGGTGGGCCTCCTGGGCCGGATCGTCGGGAATGCGGCGCGGCAACTCGTTCTCCAGGTAGGGCACGACCTCGTCGTGCGCGAGGTCGATCAGATCGGCGGCCAGTCGCGCGACCGGACCGGGTAGGTCGTCCAGTCGCAGCACGCGATCGGTGAGGTCGGCCGCCGAGACGCCGAGCAGCGCGGGGACCGCACCCGGCGCCAGCCGCAGGCGAACACAGCCCGCGGGTTTGCTCGCGCGCGAGTAGCTCGCTCTGGTCTGCGGTCCGACGACGAGCGCGACACGGTCGTCACCGGCATCCCCGTGCTCGGCCCGCAGCACGATCGTGGTCGCCGTCTGCGGAATGTGCGCGAACGGCTCGGACAGGTCGAGCACGGTCGGGATGCGGCCGAGTTCGGCCAGCCACGGGCGCAGCGACTCCGGCGCGGGCTCGGACGCCTCGACCAGCTCGGCGGTCACGACGGGCGGGCGCAGCATGGTGGTCACCGCATCCACTGTAGGTAGCCGCGGCCTCCGTAGGTGTGCCGGAATTTCCTAGAGACCTGCGGGTATACCCGGCACGGTGGTCCCATGATCGTGATCACCGGTGCGACCGGCACCATCGGCAGCGAAATCGTCCGGCAGCTCAGCATGCGCGCATCCGCGATCCGTGCCGTCACTCGTGACCCGGACCGGGCCGAGGTTCCCGCGGGCGTCGACGTGGTACGCGGCGACTACACCGACCTCGCGTCCATGGCGAAGGCGATGGCGGGTGCGCAGGCCGCGTTCATCGTCGGTGTGCTGGGTCCGGAGTATGTGGAGGCCGACCGTGCGCTGATCGCGACAGCGCGGGACGCGGGAGTCGGCAGGATCGTCAAACTTTCCGCGATCGGCACCGGCGATACCGGCCTCGGCCGGGTGGGAACCTGGCATCTGCCCGGTGAGCAGGCCGCGCGCGAGAGCGGCGTCGACTGGACCATTCTGCGACCCAGCTCGTTCGCCTCCAATACCCTGAGCTGGGCCCCCGCGATCCGTGCCGGGCTGCCGGTGCCGAACATGACCGGTGACGCGGCGCAAGGCGTCATCGATCCCCGTGACGTCGCCGGGGTGGCGGTCGAGGCGCTGACCTCCGTCGATCACGCGGGACAGATCTACACCCTCACCGGGCCGGAATTGCTCACCACGCACGACCTGGCCGCCACTTTGGCCACTGTCACCGGCCACCCCGTGGACGTGACCGATATTCCCGAAACCGAAGCGAGGGCACATATGCTCGCGTCCGGAATGTCCGCCGAATTCGCCGACGGTGCGCTGGCCGGGCAGGCATATGTGCGCGCGGGACACAATGCGATCGTCACCGACGATGTGGCCCGAATTCTCGGACGTGTCCGAAGTTTTGCCGAATGGGCTACCGATTACGCCGGTACGTTCGTGGCCGGCGAGCACACGTCGTAGGCTACCTGTGATCAGCGCCACATCGAATTGCCGAACGGTGCCTGCTCGGCAAGGGTGACATGACCGGCCGGACGGCCGGTGTGCTTACACGAAAAGGAAATTCGGATGCGTCAACGGGTCATGACGGTCTTGGTAGCGGTCGTAGCGGGTGGATCGGCCGCCGCGTTCGGTGGCGCGAGTGCGTCCGCGGTCGCGGTGAACCCTTTCCCCGGTGGCACGGAGGTCTACTTCGACAACGGTGAATCCGCGGCGATCGCGAACCTGAACCTCGGACCGGCGCTGAGCCAGGTGGCCGTCGCTTGGTCGCCCGGAGCGAAAGCCTTGCTCGGCGAGGGCATCACCGAGCACGCCCGCTGGGCCAGCGAAACCCCGACCGGCGGCGTATCGATCGAGGTGTACGGGATGTTCACCCAGCCCTCCCTGGTCACGGTCACCACGCTGCGCGGCTGAGCGCGCGATCCGATTTCGAATTCCGGTGTGCCAGGGGTACGCTCACCCATGGCGTTATGCGCATGCTTTGCCGGAATCCGCGGCGCTCGGGCGTAGAACTCGGGCAGTGGCCGCGAGCAGGCACGCGGCGAGACACCTGGCCGCCGCTCGCGCCGCCGGATGCCGCGCGGCTCGCGCCGCGCCTTCGGTGATTGCCGACATGGAGACCTCCTGGCGGATGCCCGGACGGGACGACACTACGCGTGCCGTCCCGTCCGGTGTTTTCGTCAGTTCGCGGTCGAGCGGAAGCCGCGCAGCCGCAGGCTGTTGCTGACCACGAAGACCGAGGAGAACGCCATCGCGGCGCCCGCGAGCATCGGATTCAGCAGGCCCGCCATGGCCAGCGGAATCGCGGCCACGTTGTAGGCGAAGGCCCAGAACAGATTGCCCTTGATGGTCGCGAGGGTGCGGCGGGACAGCCGGATCGCGTCCGCCGCCGCCCGCAGATCGCCGCGCACGAGGGTCAGATCGCCCGCTTCGATGGCCACGTCGGTGCCGGTGCCCATGGCCAGGCCCAAGTCGGCCTGGGCCAGCGCCGCGGCGTCGTTCACGCCGTCGCCCACCATCGCCACCACTTTGCCCTCGGATTGCAGCCGCTTGACGGTGTCGACCTTGTCCTGCGGCAGCACTTCCGCGATCACCTCGTCGATGCCGACTTGCGCGGCGATCGCGTCGGCGGCGGCTCGGTTGTCGCCGGTCAGCATGATCGGGGTGAGGCCGAGGGCGCGCAGTTGGGAAATCGCCTCGGCCGAGGTCGGTTTCACCGCGTCGGCCACCACGAGGACGCCGCGTGCCTTGCCGTCCCAGCCCACCGCGACGGCGGTTTTGCCTTCGGCTTCGGCCGCGCGCATCGCCTGCGTCAGGTCGTCGTCGAGGTGCTGCGACCAGTCGGCGAGCAGCCGGGCGCGGCCGACGAGCACCGCGTGGCCGTCCACCATGCCCTGCACACCCAGGCCCTCGACGTTCGCGAAGTCCTCGACCGGCTTGAGCTCGCCCACCTGCTCGCGGGCGCCCTTGGCGACAGCCTGAGCGACCGGATGTTCGGAGGAATCCTCCAGCGCTCCGGCCAGTTCCAGAATCCTGGCGACCTGCTCGCCTTCGGCGGGGACGACATCGAGCAGTGTCATCTTGCCCGCCGTGACGGTGCCGGTCTTGTCCAGCACGATCGTGTCCACCCGCCGGGTCGATTCCAGCACCTCGGGGCCCTTGATCAGGATGCCCAACTGCGCGCCGCGCCCTGTACCGACCATCAGCGCGGTCGGCGTGGCCAGCCCGAGCGCGCACGGGCAGGCGATGATCAGCACCGCCACCGCCGCGGTGAAGGCCGCGGCCACCGATCCGCCGGTGCCGAGCCAGAAACCGAGCGTCGCGACCGACAGCGCGATCACGATCGGCACGAAGATCCCCGATATCCGGTCGGCCAGCCGCTGGGCCTGCGCCTTGCCGGTCTGCGCGTCCTCGACCAGCTTCGCCATCTGCGCCAGCTGGGTATCGGAACCGATCCTGGTGGCACGCACCACGATCCGTCCGCCGACGTTGACGGTCGCGCCGACCACGGCGTCATCCTTGCCGACCTCGACCGGCACCGACTCGCCGGTGAGCATCGAGGCGTCGACGGCCGAGGAACCTTCCGTCACGATGCCGTCGGTGGCGATCTTCTCGCCGGGCCGCACGACGAACCGGTCGCCGACCGTCAGCTGCTCCACCGGAATACGCTGCTCGGTTCCGTCGCGCAGCACCGAAACCTCTTTGGCGCCCAGCTCGAGCAGGGCGCGCAGCGCAGCGCCCGCACGCCGCTTGGCGCGCGCCTCGAAGAAGCGTCCGGCCAGTATGAACGTGGTGACGCCCGCCGCGGCCTCGAGATAGATGCTGCCGGTGCCGTCCATCCGCGAGATGGTGAACTCGAACGGATGCGTCATGCCCGGCGTGCCCGCGGTGCCCCAGAACAGGGCATACAGCGACCAGCCCAGCGCGGCCAGCGTCCCCATCGAGACCAAGGTGTCCATGGTCGCGGTGCCGTGGCGCAGGTTGGTCCACGCCGCGCGGTGGAACGGCAGCGCGCCCCATACCACCACAGGGGCGGCCAGGGTCAGCGACAGCCATTGCCAGTTGGTGAACTGCAACGCCGGAATCATCGCCATGGCGATCACCGGCACCGACAGCGCCAGCGACACCAGCAGGCGGGTGCGCAGGGCGGCGGCGGGATCGTCCTCGGTCTCGGCCTCCTCCGACCGCTCCGGCTGGGCGGGCAGGGCCGCGGTGTAACCGGCCTGTTCGACGGTGGCGATCAGCTCGTCCGGTGAGACGTCACCGGTGACCTCGACCCGGGCCTTCTCGGTGGCGTAGTTGACGGTCGCGGTGACGCCGTCGAGCTTGTTGAGCTTCTTCTCGATCCGGGCCGCGCAGGACGCGCAGGTCATTCCACCGATCACGAGTTCGACCTGCCCGGCGGGCGGCGGTTGTGTCGCGGTGGTCATCGTGGGTGCTCCATTCTGTGCGCGGACGGTCGTCGGGTCAGTGCGCGTGGCCGTCCGGCGCCGGCTGCTGACCAGTGTGTTCGTTGTGCGTCGAGGCGTCCGCGGCGGGGGTGTACGGCGCGACGGTCAGGGTGAATTCGGCGGTGCGGACCACGCCCTCGTGCTGGAAGTCCAGGAACAGGCGGTAGTCGCCCGCGCTCGGCGCAGTGACGGCGAAGGTGATGCCCGGGCCGGCCGCGGTCACGCCGTCGCCGGGGTGGCCTTCCGGATGGACGTGCAGATAGCCGAGGTCAGCGGCGCGCAGGGCCACCAGGTGGCCGTAAGCATCGAGGTAGGGCTGCAAATCGGTGACTGGTTCGCCTGCCCGGCGCACCGACAGCGTTACCTGCGAAGCCCGGCCCGGGACGACAGCGCCGTTCAGTGTGACGGTGTAGTCGCCCACGGTGGTGGTGGAAGTCGCCGCGGGCAGCTTCTGGGGGTCGTAGACGCCCGCTACCCGCAGGTCGGCGCCGAGTGTCAGGTTGTCGCCGCCCGCAGGGGTGAAGTCGGCGAACACCCGGTAGTCACCCGCGCGGGTGAGGTCGAGCGGGACGCTCCACGTTCCGTTGCCGTCGAGTATCGGGTGCACGTGCTGGAAGGCGGCCATATCGCGGCGCACGACGATCAAGTGCAGGTCCTTATCGTGGCTGCGCACGTAGCGGGTGACGGCTTTTCCGTCGCGGTCGAGGATCGTGAAGCGCAGCGGTACGTTCGCCGCGGCGGTGGTCTGGGCGTTGTCCAGCCGCAAGGTGTAGCCGCGGTCGGTTGCCATCATTCCTCCAGGTAGTAAGGGAGCTTCGCCCTGGTCGGCGGTGTGTGCGGTCGAGTCATGGGCGTCGGGCTCCGGCCCGATGAGCGAACCGGCCGCGAGGGCGATCCCGAAGACCGCCGCGAGGCCGAGTGCGAAGCCGCCGAACTTGGTGGATGCGTTCATCGGAGTGCTCCGTCCGTCAGTCGGTGACCGTGTAGCCGGCGCGGGCCACGGCCGCGCTCAGCTCGGTGCGCTCGATCGGGGTCGCGCTCCGGACGGTCACCAGGCCGTCGGCAAGGTCGACGGCGACGGAATCGACGCCGGAGATACGGCCGATCTCGGTGCGGACCGAGGCGGCGCAACCGCCGCAGGTCATGCCGGTGACGGTCACGGTGCTGGTGCTCATGGTCGTTCTCCTCATGCTGTGCTGCTTACATCTCTACCCTACCCCCCTAGGGTATTGAGATGTCAAGCCCGGCACAGCAGGAAGCCCGGTCCGCAATCGGTTGCGG